>CAYLSY010000007.1:0-18167 GCA_964386275.1 uncultured Hyphomicrobiales bacterium | reverse complement strand
ACATTCGACCTTTTCGTCGGCATATTTCCTATAAAGCATTGCTTCGCGGTAATTCTTTTCCATTTTTTTTTCTTATATTTAGAAAATTTGGCATATAAATTAGTAATTTTTCATTTTAAAATGTAATTGAATTTAAAAATCATATAATGAAGATACGATATTTAATAATAATAATAATTTTTTCCATATCGTTCACAGCGGCTTCAGCACAGACTTTCCTTGGGGTTCGTTTGGGAATTGACTGTTTAATCGACTCTGATTTCGATTTGCTGAATTGGAAGAGAATTGGACTTTTAACAAATTACACCGCAAGGACAAGCGCAGGTGAGCTTACGGCAGAAGTGTTTTCAAAAGCGGAAAACGTAACTTTGGCTGCAATCTTTACTCCCGAACATGGTTTTTATGCAAATTATAGTGCCGGCGATGCCGTCGCAAACGACAATATGTTCGGAGTGCCGGTTTATTCGCTTTACGGTTCGAACCGGAAGCCGACTCGAAATCAACTCGAAGGCTGCGATGCCGTTGTGGTCGATATTCAAGACATTGGAATTCGCTCCTATACTTATATCAGCACGATGTATAAAATGATGGAAGCCTGCGCCGAAAACAATGTTCCGGTTTTCGTGCTTGACCGCCCTAATCCGCTTGGTGGCTCGATTGTCGATGGCGGCACCGTTACGTCAGGCTTTGAATCTTTCATTGGCATTGCCCCTGTTGCTTATGTCCACGGCTGCACAATCGGCGAGCTTGCAAAGATGTTCAACGAAGAAGGCTGGCTGCCGAAAACTAAGCAGGGATTGCCTTTGAAATGCGATTTGACAGTAATACGAATGCATGGCTGGCAGCGCTCGATGATTTGGGAAGAAACCTGCCTGAATTGGTTTCCAACGTCGCCGAACATTCCAACGGTCGACGCCGTTCGCGGCGCTGCTATGCTCGGATTGTTCGGAGAACTTGGCGCTTATAATATCGGAATCGGCACTGCGCTGCCATTTCAGTATCTCGGAGGAGTATATTTCGATTGCGACAAGATTCTTAAAGAGCTGTCCGGCATTAGCTTTGAAGGAATTGAATATTTTCCGGTCAAATATAGCAGCTCGCTCAATAAAGCTCAAGCCAAGACGCTCAACGGATTACTTTTTCGATTCTATAAGTCATCATCGTTTGCACCGTTTAGCGCCGGGGTCGAGTTAATGCTTGCCATCCGCCGGGTTAATCCGAGCGTTTTTTCGAATACTTCAATTGGCGAGAATAATAGAACTATGTTCAACAAGGCAGCCGGCGGTGAAGAATTGCTCAATGCCTTAGTCAAGAAAGCGACAGACGATTATGTCAGGCGGATTGCACAAAAAGGACTGGCGCAGTATTTGAAAATCCGCGAAAAGTATCTGCTATATGAATAAGATTACACATATAAAGGATGAAATCTAAAGTCTTAATTGTTTATAAAATAGTATGAATAAAATTGAGTTGAAACCAAGAGAAACAAAGACTAAGCCCGAAATCTCGCTGCTTATTATTTTTGGTTTTGCTGTAGCGCTTGTTATCGCATGGCAGCTTCCTTATGGAAAATTGCTGTTTTATCCGTTTACACTTCTTAGCACATGGTTCCATGAACTTGGACATGGATTGGCAGCCATAGCCTTCGGTGGTGATTTCGTCCGGCTCGAAGTAATGTCTGATGGCTCAGGCTATGCTGTGCATACTGGCGCCGCTTGGCTTGGCAATCTTGGCAATGCCGCAATAGCAGGTTCAGGCTTGATAATGCCGAGTATTGCAGGCTCCGTCTTGGTTTTATCCTCCCTCAATAAAAATGCAGGTAGAACCATATTGCTTCTGCTCGGGATATTGCTCTTACTGTCGGTAATTCTATGGATTCGCAGCCTTTTCGGTATAATCGTCGTTACGCTTTTTGGTCTAACATCGCTTTTTCTTTCAATTAAAGCAGGAGTAAAGTTACAATCGATTTCGCTGCAATTTCTCGGAGTTCAGGCATTTGCTGCAATATACCTGAATTTAGGTTATCTGTTCATCAGCGAAGGGAACGTAGGCGGCGAAAATTTCCTATCAGACACAGAAGTAATTTCAAGAAATTTGCTGCTGCCTTACTGGTTTTGGGGTGGTTTGTTGCTTGCCGTATCGATTGCAATCATTATTTTCACTGTTATTATCTTCTTAAGATTGAGCCGCAGAGCTTCTTCGGCGAACCAAGAACGCGGCGGATAAGATTGATACCGCAATGCCGACTGCCATTGGCTCGACCGACAAAAGGAATTGCGCAAAAACAGAATTTTCCTCCGATAAGGCGGTCGAAAGCGCCATCCACACAGCCGATGCGAGCGCCGGTAGAGACATTGCCAATGCGGCAGTATTCGGAGAAATCGAAAATCGTTTTGTGTAAGTCAAGACAAGAGGAATAATAAGCGCCGGAACAGCTATTGAAGCTGTTTTGAAGATTAAATCAATAACCGAAGGCACAGCCGCAGCCATTATTACTCCTAAAACAGCTGTTGCGGCAAGTCCGATTTGCGTTAAGCGGCGCGCATCAGGTATTTTTCCATGAAAAAATTTGAATTTGCCGAGTATATCCACGCCTATTGTCGCTCC
Source organism: uncultured Hyphomicrobiales bacterium (assembly GCA_964386275.1). GTDB lineage: Bacteria > Bacteroidota > Ignavibacteria > Kapaibacteriales > UBA2268 > CAYLSY01. The sequence continues at coordinate 15,560 of CAYLSY010000007.1, read as the reverse complement.
GCTGATAAATGCGTAGCTGTCCAAAGTTGACATGATTACCGATAATATTGCTACGATGAAAAAGCCCTTCCACAGCGGCGGCAATACTGCTTCTGCCAATGCCGGATATGCCAGAACAGGATTCTCTGGACTGACGAAGGCCCTTGCATAAAAACCAGCCGACATTGTCATCAAATCGAATACCGCCCATAAAGCTATCGATATGATTATGCCGCTCTGAGCCGTTTTCGGAGTTTTTGCCGCGGCGCAACGCTGATGGAAACTCGGGTCGACGAAAGTCTGCATGGCAATCACAAACCAAACGGCTACATATTGCCAAGACTTGCTTCCAAGCGGTTCAAGATGTGTCGCCGGCAAATTGGCAAGGACTTTATCGACGCCGCCGAACGCTTGATAAGAAAAAATGAGCAATACCGCAAAACCGGCATACATCAAGACAAATTGCACTGTGTTGGTCAAAACGTCAGCTCGAAAACCGCCCGCAAATAGAAACGCAAGCGAAAGCGCCGCTCCGACGATAATACATATAAGCAAATCCCATCCGGAAAAAATTTGAATAATTGTGCCGAGCATTAGAATATACGATGCGGGTATGGTAATAATCAGTACTATTGCAGCTGACACGATTGAAGCGCTTCTGCCGTAGGATTTTTCTATCTGCTCAGGTATTGTCGATGAGCCTGCAGTTCTTATTCTCTTGGCGACAATGCCAGCAAAAACAGCTGCTGTAACATAATATGGCAGGCAAAAACAAAACCACGCCAGCAAACCTTCGTTCCATACAAATTCGCCGATTCCTAAAATGTTGCCATACCAAGTGGCAACGAGAGAGGCTACAAAAAGCGGTAAAGTAATTTTTCGTCCAGCAAGCAGGAAATGCTCTTTTTCGTTGTCATGCTTGGATTTTCGTTTTGAAACCCAAAAACCGACTAACCAAATCAAGCCGAAATAAAATGTTATGACCCAATAGTCGATTGCAGCGAACGTCATTTTGCCTTCTTATGCCTTAACAGCAAGTATAAGCCACCTATTATAAACGGGATACTGAGAATCTGACCCATAGTCAATGGAAAATGTTCAATAAACGCAGCCTGTTCCTCTTTGATGAATTCCAGTAAGAAACGAGCGCCGAAAACTAAAACAAGAAAGTAACCGAGATTTGTGCCCGTTGGCAGTTCATTCTTAAATTTCTTATATCTGAACAAAAGGAAAAGAAAGATTGCTAAATAGCAAAGCGATTCATAAATCTGAACTGGATGTCGCGGTATCGGCGCCATATCCCCGCCACGCAGGAAAATGACCGCCCATGGCAAATCCGATGGCGTGCCGAGTATTTCGGAATTAAGGAAATTACCGATTCTAATCAACACTCCGGCAAGAGCGACAACAACGACTATTCGGTCGAGACTCCACAAATAGCCTATTTCGCGATTTTTTTTCGTAAAAATGTATAGAGCTATTAAGATGCCTATAGCGCCGCCGTGGCTCGCCAAGCCTCCTTCCCAGATGTATAAAATCGTAACCGGGTCCGAAAGGTAAGCCACAGGGTCATAAAACAAACAGTGTCCGAGCCGCGCTCCGACTACGACGCCGATAATCACGGCAATAGTGAAGTAATCGAGCAGACGCTGATTTTTTTTCTCGGTTTTGAAAATCCATAGCATGATTTGGTAGCCGACGATGAAACCAACTGCAAATAGCAGCCCATACCAGCGCGGATGAAATGGGGTCGAACCGAAGATACCGGGTAAAAGCTCCGGCTCGAAATTCCACTGCAGGAAAGCTAAGAAGTTCACTCGTTCCCCCTTTCGGTCGGACTTTTGGGAGTGCAGTCAATTGCGTTTGCAGCCCAAAGCAGCTTCTTGCGCAGCAAATCAAAATAAGAGCTATCGAGTGGTTTTATTAGTTTGACTCTTGCTTCGCTCTTCTTGAAATGAACCGTTCCTCCGTTACTCAGTATCGATTCGCTTTGTCCGTCGGCGACGAGGCTGACTTGGCCAGTCGGACTGTAGACCGTTAACGCAATTTCGTTAGAATCCGGAATTACAAGCGGACGCAAGTTGAGCGAATGTGGACAAATCGGCGTAAGGCAAATTACTTCGGTCGCCGGGGCAATTATCGGTCCGCCGCAAGAAAGTGAATAGGCTGTTGAACCTGTCGGAGTGGTAACAATTAAGCCATCGGCGCGGTATTCGCCGATATTATGATTGTTTGCATAAGCATAAATCGTAATCATACGCGATGATGCCTTTTTTTCGATAACAAAATCGTTTAAGGCATATATCTTCCTACCTTCGACATCGGCTTCGAGCATTGCCCGGTCAACAACTCTATATCTGCCAGCGAGCAGGTCTTCGAGCGAACTAACGAGTTCGGTAATTGAAAATTCGGCAAGAAATCCCAGCTTTCCAACGTTGAAGCCCATTATCGGGGTCTCTCCGCCAATCAAAGCTCGCGCTGCCGACAGAATTGTGCCGTCGCCGCCGAAAGTAATGACAACGTCGGCGCATTTTTCAAACTCATCAACAGGCAACTGTTTGACTTGCTTTGCAAGCGCGCTGTTGAATTGTGCGACTAACTCTGGAGCGGCATAGCATTCCGAGCCGCGTTTGTTAAGCTCTGCTGCAGCTTTTTCAGCATATTGAGCAGCTTCGGGCTTACTTGAATTATCGTATAAGGCAATTTTCATTTTAAAATTGAATGTGATAGATTATATGAAGTAAATTACAAAAAAAATTTTATGTTGAATTACTTAATTAATCACATACTTCGTTAACTGAGAACGCATCAAGGGCATATCAGCTCCGTCGACCAATAGATATTCGTCCTTTCTGATGATTCCAACGCCAGGGCAAACATAATACAATTGACGGAAAACAGAGCTTTTCACCTCATATTCCAAACACTTGAACGAGCCTGCTTTGGTGGTTATTTCCTTATCCGAAGCAGTCAGCTTAACGGTATCAAAATCTTTGTTGATGTAAGTTTCGCCGACGTTCAGCGGGTATTTGAAGGCTATTCCTTTCGAGCTGTCTTTTTGCAGAACGCTTAACCCATCTTTTGTATTTAACAGTAATTCGGAACGCGAACGCATGCTGGCATTGCGTTTAACAAATGCTTTATCGTTTCCGATTGTCGAATCGCCGATTATTGTCTCATAATAATATGTAGAAAAGTATACATTACCGAGTGAATCGAAACGTTCGGCATAGTAAATCCACAAATTACCTTTATTTAGCGGCATTAGCTCGTTTTTACTGTTACAGCTAGCAAGAGCTGCCACCGCTAAAGCAAGTAAAAATAATCTAAACAAAATTTTCATATTTATATCCTTAAGAAGTTTGGTTATTATTTTAAACGAATTATACTAGGACTATTAAAAGTCTTTTTTGTTAATTAGTTGGGGCTAAATTAACACAAATTTTATTGTAATTTATAATAATTAAGCGTCATTCGTGAAATCAGGAAAATCGAGTCGTTTTCGAAACTTTTGTTGAATTCTTCAATTTGAACAATCCCAACGCCAGGCTTTGCTTTAATCACGGTTAAAGCGCCGACATATGAAGGATTAGGCATGTGATACTCGTAGCATGAGAATTCACCTGCTGGCGTTTTTACTTTTGAATCGACCGATACGACCTGCATCGAATCAACAGCTGCATTACCGAAATATTCGCCTTTTATTGCTGGATATTTCATCATCAAAAAAGGACTTTCGTTTTCAACATAAGAATACACTCCGTCGGAACGGTTTGTCCAAAGATTGCCGGATTCAACCACCCAATATTTATCATTGTTAATGATGGAATCGGCTAAAACGCATAGGGTGAAAGTGTTCGTTTCGCCGGCTGAACCATCGGAATTGTATCTCTGATAATCATAATACCAGATATTACCTATTTCCAGCGGAATCAGTTCATCGGATTTGTTGCCGCATGATGCCAGCATTACGAGCGAAAAGATTACGAATAAGCATAGGAGCAATTTTCTCATTTTTATTTCTTTCAATTGTAATTGTTTATATTAAAAATTAAACTCAATTCATCAGGCTGAGATAATGTCGAACTTGCAGTATTTTCTGAGTGGTTCTGGAATGATGACAGAACCGTCTTGCTGCACGTAAGTTTCGAGCAGCGCCGCCATCAGGCGCGATGTAGCAACGCCGCTTCCGTTCAATGTATGCACAAATTCCGGTTTTGCGCTGGCTTGCGGTTTGAAACGGATTTGGGCGCGACGAGCTTGGAAGCTTTCGAAATTCGAGCAGCTCGATACTTCGAGCCATGCTTTGTCTGCAGGCGACCATACTTCGATGTCGTATGTTTTTGCGCTCGAAAAGCTCGTATCGCCAGAGCAAAGCTGTATTACACGGTAATGCAGCCCAAGCGTCTGCAGCACTTCTTCGGCATCATTGGTCAATGTTTCCAATTCCTCGTATGATGTTTCTGGACGGACGATTTTCACCATTTCCACTTTATTGAACTGATGGACACGCAATAATCCGCGAGTATCTTTGCCGTAGCTGCCGGCTTCGCGGCGGAAGCATGGAGTATATCCACAAATCTTGATGGGCAGAGATTCTGCAGCTAATGTTTCGCTTGCGTAGAAGTTCGTTAGCGGCACTTCCGCCGTCGGAATCAGATAGAAACCGTCCTTTTCGGCATAATACATATCTTCTTCCATCTTCGGGATTTGTCCAGTGCCGAGCATCGAGTTGCGGTTAACTATCAGCGGGGCAAGCATTTCCGTGTAGCCATGTTTCTCGATATGAAGTTCGAGCATGAAATTAATTATAGCGCGCTCCAAAGCGGCCCCTTTGCCTACATAAAAGGCAAAACCGGAACCGGCGACCTTTGCGGCGCGTTCGAAATCGATAATACCTAAAGATTTTGCGATTGCGATATGGTCGGCTTTTTTATTCTGCTCAATTGGCTTGCCCCAGCGGCGTATTTCAACGTTGTCTTCGGCGCCGTTGCCGGTTGGAACGCTTTGATGGAGCATATTCGGCACAAAAAGCAGCAAAGCGTTGAGTCGTTCTTCGATATTGCGCTGCTCATCGTCTTGTTCCTTTATTTTATCGGATACTTCCTTCATTGAAGCAATTTTTTCCGTAGCATCCGAGCCGTTTTTCTTAAGAACCGATATTTCAGCAGATACCGTATTGCGGAGGTTCTTCAACTTTTCGACTTCCTGGATGACAGCGCGACGCTGCTCGTCGAGCGCAATTATTTCATCTACTTTGGCGGATTCTTTTTTCCGAGTGATGTTCTCTTTAACCAAATCTGGATTTTCGCGGATGAATTTTAAATCAAGCATAAATATTATAGAATGAATTGTTACAAATACAAACTACAAAATTACTCAATAATTACGAATAATATACTTAAAATGAAGTTATTGATAACATAAGGTATTGAAATGCGAAAAAAAAACAATAATTTAATATACAGTTGGCGCTTGCCACATTTCAAGCAAAGGCAATATGAATTAAAGAAAAATGCAAAGCAATGATTTTTCATTGCTGCAATTTCTATAAAGCCATTCAGAGTGAAGCAATAGAACAAGTATTTGAGAGAAAGACAGATTCTACACCAGACAAAACCTTCTGCACTGAATGGGGCTTTTCAGAGGTTTAAGCTAAAGGCACTAACCGTGTCTAACATGAAGTATATCGCCGTCCTTGACAATATATTCCTTGCCTTCGAGCCTGAAGACGCCGTGTTCTTTGCATGCCGCAAATGAGCCTAAGCGGGTGAAATCGTCATAAGAGGTTACTTCGGCACGAATGAATTTATTATAGAAATCGGTGTGGATGACTCCTGCGGCTTCCTGAGCGGTCATGCCTTTCGTGATAGTCCATGCTCGGCATTCGTCCTCGCCGACAGTAAAGAAGGATTGTTGCCCTAACAACGCATAAGCAGAGCGAATCAGCCTTGACAGCGCCGATTCGGCTATTCCGTAATCTTTCATAAATTCGAGTTTTTCTTCTTCTTCGAGCTGCGAAAGCTCCATTTCGATTTTAGCATAAAACGGTTCAATAGTAACATGTTTCCATTGGATTTTTTCGCTAATCGTGCGGACGATTTCATCGGCGTTCGAAATATCGCTTTCGTCGAGGTTTAATGCGATTAGAAGCGGCTTTGCCGATAGCGGCTGATAATTACGGATTAGTTTCGATTCATCGGGCGTAAATTCGATTTCGCGCAATGGCTTGTTGTTTTCAACCTGCTCTTTCCACTGAAGCACATACTCTTTTTCCTTTTGCGCAAGGTCTTTGTTTTTTTGCTTTTGCAGCTCTTTGTCTAACTTTTCGAGCCTGTTTTCGATGAAAGCCATGTCGGCAAAAATCAACTCATCCTCTAAAGTTCGAATGTCGCGCAGCATATCAATTGTTTCTTCGACATGCGGCACCGATTCGTCTTTGAAGCCGCGAACAACGTGTATCAGAGCGTCATTTGGGCGTACTTTGTTTAGAAATTCTGTCGAAAATGCCGACGATTTGCCTTCACTTTTTTGAACGCTGGCGACATCGACAACTTCGATGGTAGCATGCACTTTCTTTTTGGGGTTGAACATTGCCGTTAGCTTGTCCAATCGTGCGTCCGGCACTTTGATTATGGCTTGGCGAGTGTCTTTTTTTTGATAAGCGGCGCTATCGACGTGAATATCTGATATTATCTGAAAGAAAGTCGATTTTCCGCAGTATGGCAGTCCTATTATTCCAATTTGCATGATGAGTTCCGATTTCAATGAAAATAAATTTCGTATTACAAATTTTAGTATTACATACTTTTAGTATTACTACAAATATAGTAACATTAAGTATAAAAAATATTAAATTAATAATTTCTAATATGAATATTTCTGTGTCTTGCTTTTTTATCCTTACATAAGATTCGATTCATGTAAATACATTGAAATAAAGTAATTATTTTATCTATCGCAAAGTCCTGTATTAATCTAAGTGCATAATTCCTCAACTTTTTCCCCAATCGCCAGACTCGCCGTCAGCCCCGGCGATTCAATGCCAATCAAGTTAACAAAGCCCGGCAAGCCTTTCGAGGATTCCTCGGCAATGACGAAATCGCGAAACGGCTCGCCTGCTTGCGAAAGCTTTGGCCTTATGCCAGCTTGGTCCGGCGAAATGTCCTCCGGTTTAATGCCTTCGATATATTTCGCGGCTGCTTCATAAAATTTGAAGCGCAATTCTTCCGGAACGTTATAATCAAGCGTTCTATCTGGCAAAAACTCAACATCGGGTCCAAGTTTTGCTCCGCCGCCCAAATCGAGAGTCAAATGCACGCCTAATCCGGCTATGTTCTTCAGCGGCACAGGATAAATCAAATGTTTGAATAGCTTCGCTTTCGCCGGAGCAAGCCTGAAATAACGACCAGCAGCATAATGCAGCCTGTAGCCTGCTGTGTCGGCATCAATTCCGGCAAGCTCGGCAACGCTGTCGCTATTTAAACCGGCAGCATTAATTACATACTGAGATTCTACTCGAAAAACCGAACCATCCACACTTTCGGCGCTAATCGCAAAGCCGTTCGAAATCTTGTCTATAGCTATTACAGTATGACGATATGCAAAGTCGCAGCGGTTTTCAATTGCGGTTGCTTCAAGACTTGCCATCAATCCGTGCGAATCGACTATACCTGTCGAAGGTGAATACAAAGCAGCGCTTGCCTTAAGATTAGGCTCAAGCTCTTTCAGCCTTCGACTTGATATCCAATCAAGCGGCACAGCGCCGTTTTTTTCGGATTGAGCTAAAAGCGTGTTCAGCGCTTCCTCTTCTGTATTGGAAGTTGCGACTATTAGCTTGCCTGTTTTTTGATAGTTGACTCGTTTTTTTTCACACCAATAGTAAAGCATTCGGTTGCCAGCAACGCAAAGGAGTGCCTTTAGAGAGTTCTCGGGATAATAAATACCGGAATGAATTACTTCGCTATTGCGCGAACTTGTTTCCTTGCCGAAAGACGTATGTTTTTCAATAACAAGGACAGAACGCTTCCTGCGCGATAGATTATACGCCGCAGCCAAACCAACGACACCGGCTCCAATTATGATAACGTCATAATCCATGCGCTCAACCTACCAAATATCCGAATAATGCGTCGATAACCAGTATTGCCGATGCCGAAATGGTGAACGCCCTTACAGTGCTTTTGCCAACGCCTTCGGCGCCACCGGACGTAGCAAATCCCACATGGCAGCCGATTATTGAAGTAACGGCTCCGAAAAGGAAGGATTTTGTTATTCCGGTCAGTATTTCGCTCAATTGGAAATAATTGAATACGGAATCAAAAAATGTAAAAGCCGAGAATTCGAATTTGATAGAAACAAGGACGAAACTACCTAAAAGCGCCACAATATTGGAGAATACAGCTAATATCGGCATCATAATAACTGCTGCAAGCACTCTTGGCATAGCAAGGTAGCGGTTTTTGTCAATTGCCATCATTTCGAGCGCATCGATTTGTTCAGATACACTCATCGTGCCAAGCTGAGCCGCAATCGCTCCGCCTACGCGGCCGGCAATCACCAACGCAGTCAAAACTGGTGTTAGCTCTGTGAAAACTGCATTGGCAATCGATGCGCCAAGGAAAGGCTTGGTGATGCCGATTAGATTGAATTTGTTAAATAGCATCGTGGCTTCCAACGCGGCAATAGCTCCGGTGAACGAACCGATTAGCAGCACCAGCGGCAGCGAATCCGAACCGACAACAGCCATTTGTTCGATTACAATGCGTCTGTCTTTAATTGCTCGAGGTATAAATCGAATAATCCTAACGATAAAAATTGCTATTTGTCCGAATTCCGTTAAAAAATTAAGTATGCTTCTTCCGATACGTTGAATTATCTTTGTCATTTTAATCTTATTTGTGGATTATTTTTTAGTATCATTTCTAAGATTATCATATATCATTAAAAATTAAAATCTTTTGATTACACATATACTTCTTTTAATTCTATTATTTATGTTTGAGAAGTGGCGGTAGATGCCAATTATTCATATTATTTACATAGAAAAATAAGAACATTAGCCTAATTATTTCACCAGTATCTTTTATTGAATCGCAAATCTACAACCATTTCGGGTTTTGGAATAGTGAATATGAAATTTCCTTTCTTGTCAATGAAACCGAACTCGTCATCTTTGGCGGCAAATGCGATGCCGTCCTTGAAAGAGCCTGCTACCTTGAATTTCGGCTCGATTGCATAATTGCCGAAATGGTCGATATAGCCCCATTGGGATTTGTATTCGACAGCCGCTTTTCCATCAGAGAAATCCTGAACTTTCGAGAACTTATAATCGACGATTTTATTGCCTGTTTTATCAATTAACGCCCACGTTGTATTGAACTTGGCATCTGCAAATGCGACAAACGCCCTGCCTTCGGAAAATTGCCTGACATCGTCATATTGAGGCTTAATTTCAAATTCACCGGATTTGTTGATATAGCCCATTTGGCTGGCGCCGTTTTGAGCCGCCAAGCCTTCATAAAAATAGCTGGGATTATCGAATTTTCTGGGGATGACCAACTCCCCCTCCTTGTTAATGTAACCTATCATAAACCTTGAGTCGCAAATCGGCGACAATCCGTCGACAAAGGTATAACCGACGGCGTTTTGCAGTTCTATTACATATTTGCCATGAATATCGATATAGCCGTGCATATTGTCTTCGGCAACATAAGCCAAACCTTCGCTAAAATTCATAGCGAAATTGTATTTGAACGGAATAACCTGCTCGCCGTTTTTATTAATGAAACCATATCTGGCTGCAGTTTCCGAAGAATCAATGAATACTCCTACCGAAGACAAACCGTCGCAGAAATCACCGACAATGTCGTATGGCACATCCAACTGCCGTTTGCCGGCTGCATCGATAAACGCAAATGTTTTCTTGCCGTTTTTCATGTATTGAACTCGGAAAACGTCTTCTTTGAAGCTAAAAATCTCGCTCAAATCTTTGCGCTTGAAAATCACATCGCCTTGAGTGTCAATAACATACCAAATGGAATCACTGCAAAACGCCGCCAGCGGTTTCTTATCCTTGGCTTCTGCTGAGAGAATTGAAAAAATGAAAATTATTAATAAACTAAGTATTTTTTTATTCATATAATCAACCGTTAGAATTTTATATTAGTAAACAAGTTAATATAACGTGAGTTCGATATATAAATTTTAAACAAAATTGAAAGCAATTTAAAATTACAAAAAAGTATAATTCCATGCTTGACCGAAATCCATATGCAGACAGACTCTCATTTTGTTAGACGGATGCTGATACTTGCTCGGAATTTCATCACAATAATAGCATTTTTTCAGAAGTCTCAATTCATTATACATTCAAACGTCAATATCCAATAATTGGGAATAAAACTTGATATTCAAACATGACATTTTTAAATCCATTTGTATTATTGGGATTGGCGGCAGCGTCGATTCCAGTTGTGTTGCACTTGCTCAACTTGCGCAAGCTGAAGCAAATTGATTTCTCGACCCTGCGTTTTATCAAGGAGTTACAGAAAACTCGGCTAAGACGGTTGCGAATCAAAAGAATTATTCTGCTCGTGCTTCGAACACTATTGATAATATTTGCCGTATTGGCATTTGCGCGACCAGTTGTTCAAACCGGACTGCCTTTGCTTGGCTCTTATGCTTCGACCAGCGCGGTAATTATTATCGATAACTCGCTCAGCATGGATGTTTCGGACGAAAAAGGCAACCGCTTGAATCACGCCAAAACAAAAGCACTTCAAATCCTCAAATCAATGAAGGAAGGCGACAAAGTTACCGTTATTCAGATGTCGAATCCTCCAAACCGCGAAGCCGTGAAGCTTTCGCGTAATCTTGAGCAAAACGAAACCATAATATCAGATATAAAGCCCGCACCGACTACTGCTAACGTTTCTCAAAGTTTGCGCTTGGCGTATGCTGCTTTGGAGGAATCATCGGATTTGAATAAGGAAATCTACATTTTGAGCGATGCCCAGCCGAATGTATTTTACGAGGATTCGAGCGATTCGTTGCGAATTGACGGAAGCGGCGCAACGGTTTATTTCCTGCCATTAGGTAATGACAATGGATTGCTGAATGTATCCATCGATTCTGTGAACCTTGTTTCAAGAATTTTTCAACAGAACAAAGCAGTTGAAATTGAAGCAAATGTAAAGAATTATTCAACGAAGGAAGTCAAGGGCGCTCTCGTCGGCGAATACTTCAACAAAAAGAGGATAGCGCAGCGGATTACCGATTTGCCTGCTGGGGAAAGCCGGCAGGTAATAATTTCCGGCTCTCCGACGACAAGCGGCGCCATCAGCGGCTATATCGAAATCGAAAACGATGCGCTCGACGCCGATAATCGCCGTTTCTTTGGCTTCATCATACCTGAAAAATCACATTTGGCTCTCATTGGTTCATCTGCCGATTTGATTTATTTGAATGCCGCATTAGCAGTTGGCTCCGATGCTTCGCCCTCAATCATTGACACATATCAACCGAATCAATTTTCGGGTATCGATTTATCCAAATACCAAATTGTCGTCCTCGCCGGCGGCGCTCTCAACGACAGCGAATGGCGCAGGCTAGAACTTTTCGTCCGGAACGGCGGAGGAATCTTGATTTTTGCTCAACCGGCTAATTCATCTTTTGCTTCGGCTATGTCAATATTTGGCTTTTCGGATTTAACTGCTCGTGATTTTGATGATTCAAATCCGGCTGGGTTTTCTTCAGTCGACAGGCTGCATCCCATTTTTAGCGGCGTGTTCAAAGGCACTACGGAAAGCGCAAATATTGTCGAATCTCCACAAATTTACAAGGCGATGACTACCCTTTCCGGACAAGCAATAATAAACATGCCCGGTGGCGCTTTTTTAAGTGAAAACACAATCGGCGAAGGCAAGGCGCTTTATATTTCAGTCGCTCCAACTCTTGAATGGAGCAGCTTTCCGCTTACTGGAATATTTCCGGCAACTATCTATCGTTCTGTTCAATATTTGTCGTCGACTAAGGATTTTGGCGTATCGGTCGAAGCTGGCAAAACCGTTAATTTCAACCTGCCGAAGCGGTTCGCCACCGGAGGCAGCTTCCGTATCGTTGACCCTGACGGTATTGAATCTTATGCGCAATCCGTTGAACTGCCCTCAGGCAGCGTTTTGTCTTTGGACAAACTTGAGCAATTAGGTAATTATATTATCTATTCTTCCGACAATAAGCCCATCGCAATTATTTCCGTTAATGTTTCTCCGTCCGAATCATATTTGAAACCAGCAACAGCAGATGAAATTCAAAAGAACCTGCAATTGAAATTAGGCGACAAAACAAAAATCGAGCTAATCGACGAGGACGACGACATCGAAAAGAACATCATTCGAGCAAGAACAGGTTCGGAATTGTGGCAGCTGTTTCTATTGCTTGCAGTGATTTGCGCAGTTGCCGAAATGATTGTGGCACGTAACGCAAAAGGCGAAGTTGTCGAAGCGGTCGAGTGATACTGCCGCCAAATAAAAATATATATAAATCCAAAAAACTCAATTGACAAAACGCATTATTTCTAGTTGTTTGCTAATTGATGACTTATCAAGAAATTTCTTTACCCCCTTTGAAAAAGGGGGTAGGGGGATTTTCTAGATTGGCAGCCATTTTTAGTATATTTAACTATTTTTAATGCGTATTCTAGGATAAACAAAGGAAATAACTCGTATGCTTCACTCATCCGATGAATTCAAAGTCGTCGGATGTGTATTTTTTACTCGATAATTACCGGGAAGGAATAGCAATCATATCCAGTGTTGATTTGCAGCAAATAATACCCTGAAGCAGCGCCAGACAAATCGAACAAATATTCGCCATCGATATAATTTACTCCATCGATTACCGATGCAGCTTGTACCTCGACAGTGGCTGTTTTCACTTTTTCGCCGAGTATATTTGATAAATACGCAGACGCAATTGAATTGTTGTCCGTGGGCAAAATCGCTGTGAAACCTGCTTTAAGCACATTGGCTGCGGGATTCGGAAATGGTTTGCGAATTATATAATACTGCTTTCCGGTTACACGCGCTGTTTTCATCAAATACTCCACATCGCAGCCACTCGAAGCCGTATACTTATTACTCGCTCCAGTGGCGCTGGCTTCTATTAAGTGCGGAGCGCAATTATCCGGCAGAATAAGAGTATCGACCCTGTAACCGAGCGCCACAGGCGAACAAGCAACCATCAAGCTTTTGGTTTCTCCGGGTTCTAAAACGAATGGGAATTGGCTCTGAGGAATGGAAAACTCGATGTTGTAGACTACAAAAACATCGTCGAAAACGAATGGTTCGCCGCCTATGTTCATCAAGATTAGCGGCAACAGCTTTTTTTCGAGAAAGAATGTCGAATCAAACATTAGCTTGTCGGGCGGAACAGTCTGAATTACTATCCTATTTGAATCTACTCTTGTTGTAACTGTTATGTCATTTGATTTATTGGCACAGCCGTATTCGTTTTCCGCAATTGCATAATAATCGCCTGCCTCAGTTGCCGAATAGTATTTCCCGGAACCGATGGCATCTTGCGGCGCATCTTCCTTGTACCAAGTAATTTTGGGATTATCCGGTTCAGCCGACAGCAGAACATTGTATCCAACACAAATATTCGTTGTGCCGTTGGCTGAAATATGCAACTCCGGCTTGGGCAGCAAATTAATTACAATTGAACTACTTCCCGAACAGCCGTACTCGTCAAAGACGGTTATGCTGTATTCGCCGTCTTTGTAAACTGTTGTTTGCTCGGTTGTATCGCCTGTAGACCAGATATAAGCTACATATTTGCCAATGGTTTTCAGCACAAGGCTGTCGCCTTCGCATAAATTTGGAGCCGGCTCGGCTATTATTTCCGGTATAAGCTCTTTTAGGTATTCAACTTCGAATAGTTGAGAAAAAGACGAATCACACTCGTCATTTGCAACTTTAACCCAATAAATGCCGGCACGATTAACCGTGATTTCGGGAGTAGCAGCACCGTTCGACCAAAGATAGTAATTGAAATTGCCGTCAACACTTAATGTTACCGAATCGCCAAAGCAAACAGGCATCGGCTGGCTTGATTTAATAACCGGATTATGGTAATTTATTTTCTTGTATTTTAAAATTCTTGTGCCGACTATCCAACCCGTAGAATCGTTAATAAACCAAATATCATCCAAGCTAATCGTATCTTCTATGCCGCATTTACGCATAACCCAATCTATGCCGCCATTGGGAGTATAATACAAAGCTCCTCTCTGGCCGCATGCCCAGCCTTCATATTTATTCAGAAGAAATGTTCCGAACATCGGATAATTAGTGCGATAATCGCGCCAAGTCTTTCCGTAATCAATCGAAAAACGCATTCCGCCTTTTTCAAAACTACCTTCGCAGCTATCTGAGTATGGAACAAGGAAAGACCTGTCGTAATACGTGATTTCTTCCTGCCAATCGTTATCGCCGCTTTGAGAAAAAATTTCCCAGTTGAAGCCGCCATCAAGTGTCCGCCATATTTTCCCGCTGCTGCTAGCAAAGCCCAAGCCGTTCTTTTCGAAGATTATTACGTCTGACAAGCCTGTGTTAGGCACAGAATCTTCAAATAGATTCCATGTCTCTCCGCCGTCTTGTGTTCTAAAAAAATACTGATGCTCAGTTCCGCAGCCACCTCCGACGACCATTCCGATATCAGGCGTTAGAAAATAGCATCCCCACAGGTCTTCAGTTAGTTTATCCGAAACGTCGCTCCAAGTTGCCCCGCCGTCAGTAGTTTTATAGATGACCCCCATATGAAAAAGATAAGGATTATATCGATACGTGCCGGACGTATATCCGGTCAAGGAGTCGGCAAAATGAATGCTTTCAAGTTGGTTTGCGTCCGAAATCGTATTGCCCTGCCAAGTTTTTCCGCCGTCGGTTGTTCTTAGAATCATGCCATTGAAGCCACAAATCCAACCATATTGAGGATTGCTTGGCAGGAAAAACACATCTAACCAGTAATTACCCTGAAATGCACGCGGAATCCTGTTCGTTACGTCTTCCCATTGGCTTTTAACTTGCGATAAAGCCGCTAATAGCGCAATAGCGACAATAAACAGAAAACGAATATGAAATATTTGGTAAAATGCTTTCAAGGCTTTAATAGTTTAATGATTAAAATATTCAAATTACTCCGGCTCCCAAAAATGCTTTTTTAGATTGACATTTTCGCCGATAAATTCTACTCCTTCAGCCTCGAGCAGCTCCCTCATAGTATCCGGCGAACCGAAATACATTTTTCCGGTTAATGCCCCGAAGCGATTGACTACCCTGTGGCAGGGCAATTCGGCTCTGCCGGCGGCTGAATTCAGCGCCCAGCCTACCATGCGGGCAGATGATGCCATCCCTAACATACGCCCGATAGCGCCGTATGTCGTTACTTTGCCTGCTGGAATTTTTTCGACAACCGTATATACTTTTTCAAAAAAATCTGCGTTATCCATATAATAGATACAAAATTTACACGAGTTAAGTTACAGATTATTTTTTAAGTCGATTTTTTATTATATTAAT
>CAYLSY010000006.1:0-19593 GCA_964386275.1 uncultured Hyphomicrobiales bacterium | reverse complement strand
ATTAAGTTATGAAAACTAAGACACGATTTCTCGGCTTCCTGCTTATGCTTTCGGCATTTATTGCCCTTGGAAGCATGAGCGCATCGGCCGACGATTTCCGAAGCAAGGCAACCGGAAATTGGAACGCTCTTGCTACTTGGGAATACTCGACAGACGCCGGTTTGAATTGGAACCCGGCAGTCAGCCTTCCCACTCTGACCGACGACGTAACAATCCGGAACGGTTATACCGTTACGGGCAACGTCGCTATCAACGTCAATAATCTTACTATCGACGCAGGCGGCACGTTGAACGCCAACTCAACGGTTACCGTTGTTACTTTGCTGACTGTAAGCGGCACGATGAGCGCCGCAAACACAGTTACGGCCCCAACAATTACGGTTGCTGCCGGAGGAACAATGACAACCAGCAGCACGCTTACTTCTACAACTACTATAGGAGTAAACGGAACACTAACACTAGGTGGCAACGTTTCGGCAGTTGAAATTACTGTCGGAGCTGCCGGTATTTTAAAACCCGATGCTGGAAACAGAACAATTACTCTTAATGGTGGTAATTTAACTGTTGCCAGTGGTGGTTTAGTACGATATAACAACACAGACGGTGGAACCGGACGCTTGAGCTGGGTTATTGATGGAGCAACCACAATTACTAATGGCGCTGCTTCGTTGGTTTCTACAGCTATAAATTTCTATAATGTTACAGTATCATTTACGGGTGATGTTGATATTGCCAATAACACTGCCATTATAATATACGGCGACTTGGTTGTTACCGGCGGAACATTCGATGCTGGAACTAATACAACAAGAATAACATTCAACAATCAAAATACAGGCGGCTCGAAAAGCCTTACGAACACAAGCGGCGTTGTTTCGTTGAATCAGTTTGTTTTAACGACGGGTTCAAGTCTAACTTCAGCAGGTATTAGCCCGCTTACATTTACCGGTGATTTTACAATTAATTCAAGTGCAACATATACACTAAATCAACCCCAAATCGTTGTTTTCGATCCGAACGCAGCTCAAGACATAACTTGCGACGGTGTTTTGGCTCTTACTAAAACTGGTTTTCTTGCGGCTGAAATTCAAATCGATAACAACGGAACAACTACAACAATCAACTCGAACTTGACGAGCATCAATGGCGTATTCACCGTTAAAGGCGGCGCAACACCGAGTACAATTAGATTTGCAAACAACGTTTATATCAGCGGCTCCGGCGATTTCGAATTGGAAAGCGGCGCAACTATGATATTAAACAACAACACCGGCGTCTATGGCGGCGTTTACGAAACAATTAAAGTAACCGGCGACCGTACATTTGGCTCGACCGCTAATTATACATTTTTAGGCGGCAAAACCGGTTTTACAAATGCTGTTAAATCAAGTGGAACGGAATCGAACTTGACCGCTATTAATGACTTAACAATCGGTCTTGACTTGGATGCTGACGTAACGGTAACCACTAATGAAACATTTACCGTTGCAGGCAATCTTGTAACAACAGCCGATGCCCAAGGAGCGGTTTCTTTTGTCGCATCCACGCCTTCTGTTATAACGATGAGCGGCACAACGAAATCATTGAACCCAGGCACAGCCGAATCAATTACTCTTTACGACTTGGTTTTGACTGGAACTGTATCAACCGCCGGAGCTGGTACAATCAATATTACTCATAATCTTTCCACATCGGGAACTGGAACTTTCACAATTGCCAACACGCATACTGTGAGTATGACTGGTTCTGCCGGCACAATTACCGACAGGAATCCGGCAACACCGACAATAGTTGTAGAAGGAACATTGAATTTTAGCGGCACAATAACGCTTGGCAGTAATATTCTTGCTAATAACGCCACAGGCGCTATAATCGTTACATCGACCGGCACATTGGTTTGCGGCACAAATACATTAACCGTGAACGGCGGCGCAGATTTTAGCACTGTTACCGGCGCGACAATAAGCACAGCCAACTCTGGTGGTTTAGCTGCTACTATTTTGTCATTAGCTGCAGGTTCAGGTAGAACTTATGGCAATTTAATTAATATTATTTACGCTAATACTGCCGCAGGTGTTATGGGCTTGCAAGATGCTGCTGGACCTTCTGGAACAACAACCGATTTAGGCGATGCAGCTACTGAAATTGGCAAATTAACATTTAACGGCCCCGGCTCTATTACCGGCTGGCAAACCGGCCTTGGTAGTATGGACTTTAGTATTATTGTCAATGGCGCTTTTACTGTTGCAAGCGGCGCCACTGTCGATTTAGCCGCGCCGGCTGCCTCTGAAGCTATAATTTTCAAAAACGGCGCAAGCATTGTTGCCAATGGAACTCTTGCTTTTTATAATATCCAAATTGGCAACGCTACCGACAACGATATTGTTACAACGGCTTCATCTTTTACCGTTAAAGGCAACTTCAACATTGATGGAACCGACAACGACGTTTTCACCGCTACTGCAGGAACAATTACTTTGACAGGTATTATTGTCGGCGGTAATACAATGAACGGCGTAAACGGCACAAATGGCACATTGACATTTTACAATTTGGCTGTAAACAATACGACCGATATTGTCGGTAACAATCAAAACCTTGTAATAAATATTACAAATAATTTTTCCAAAGCTGGAGCTGGTAATTTCACTTTAGATGCTCTGAATGTTTTGACAATGAGCGGAACTAACGCCACACTCACAAAAGCCGGAGCAGGCACTGTCTCGGTAGGTGAATTGAACATTACCGGAACGGTAACCGCAACATCGGCAACAGCTGATTTGTTAACTACGCTGAATGCGACGACCAACGCAATAAACGTCGGCGCAAACGCTTCTTTGACAGTAACGTCTGGCACTGTTACTATCGGCGCAGCCGAAGATATTGTTGTAGCCGGGACCGGTAGACTTACTTTTTACAATTTAGCAATTGCCGCAGCCACAGGAACAGCGTCAGATTTCACTATAACAAACGATTTCGACGGGAGCGGAGCAGCTTTAACTGCATCCGCCGGCACTATTACAATGACTGCCGCCGACGGTAATGCAGACATTATTGGCACTGGTTCGACATTCTATAATTTGGTTGTTGCTCCAACAGCTGCAGCGGATGTTTTCGTGCCTTCTGCCAGCACTTTTACAATTGAAAATGCAATGTCGATTAACGCCAATACAACGTTACAACTTGATGGAGCCGGCGCTGCGCCTCAAATTTTAAACTCAACTGCATCATTTACAACTGCCGCTGGTTCATGGATAGCATGGGACGGAAATGTTCCGGTTGTTGGCGCTGGCGGAGTTATTGACGTTTTTACGACAGCAAATTTCAATGTTGGAACCAATTACATGATTTACACTAATGTTGCGACAGACGCTGGACTTGACCAAGTCGATAATAACGGCGACGGAACAGCTGATGGCGTTGTTAACGATGTTATTATTCTTTCAGCCGGATTACAGTCCTTAGGCACTACTGCAGGCGCTGTAGAAATCCGCGGCGATTTGTACGTCGGCGACGGTTTATTAGCGCTTAGCTATGTTGATGCTTCGGGTGGCTGCTTGGTTACATTCAGCGGCTCGGGCAAGGAAATTGTTGTAATGCCCAATGCGACTTTGGAATTCGATGAAATCGCCATTACAGGCACTATAACGACAACATCCGATTTCGTTATCAATGATAACTCAGGTAACGGCGCATTGATAGACGTTAGCGCAACCGGCTCATTTACGGCATCTTCACCTAGCCTTATTCAAATTGACCTTGATGGCAATATAAACGTTAGCGCCGGCGGAAGCTTAACATTCTATGATTTGGAAATGACAGCCACATCCGGAAGCACAACTTCGACTGGTGATTTTAAAATTTCCGGCGATTTAACAATCGATGCTGCAGCAGATTTCACTGCTGACGCAACCGGAACAATAGAATTTAGCGGCGAAAATAAAGTAATTGATATCGGCGCTAGTACTTGTCTTATTCTTGGCAACACATTATTCTCAGGAAAATATACACAAACCGGCGGTGATTTCGTAATTGAAGTTAATGGTGCGGAATTCGAAGTAACCGGCTCGTTTATTCCCGGCACTGGCACTATAGATTTCACAAATGCCGCTCCCGTAATAATAAACTCAGGAACTTTAACATTCAATAACTTAGGTATTGATTATCCCACTGCTGGCGGAGGTGTTCATGCAACAACCGAATCTAATTTTTCTGTTGCTGGAATCTTCAGGGTTGGTTCAGCAACATCTTCCTTTGAAGCTAATGATGGCACAATTACTTTAAGCGGAAACGGGATAGTAACTCCTGCTGCAAATTATAGCGCAGGAACTGCAGGTATAGCATTCAATAATTTAAATGTTACCGGAACTTATACTTACGCTGGCGACCACAACATCGCGCACTACGGAAACTTAACTGTGTCTGGCTCTTATACGCCTGCAGTTGTTACAAATGGTTGTGCTACTTTTTATACGACAGGCAACAAGGTAATCGACGCCACAGGCGGAACCTTGGAATTCGTTAATTTTGCCATCGACGCATTGGGCGGCAACAATGTTATTACCGCTACTGACTTTAAAGTGTATGAAAACTTTACTGTCGGCGCTGGCGCAACTTTTGTCGCTTCGGCTGGAACGGTTACTTTTGCCGCAGACCCGACATTAGGAGCCGACCAAACTTTTACAAACAATGGTTCAAATGCTGCCGCTTTAACTTTTTACAGTTTGGCTCATAATTCAACTCATGACCTGTTTTTGATTGACGGAGCAACGGTAAGTCAATTATATATTAAAGGTAATCTGATAAACTCAAACTCTGGCGATATTAATTTTGAAACAGTAGCAACAAACAGCAAAGTAACCTTTAATGGCATCAGCGAACAGACAATTACCATTGACAGCAGCGGAGCAGTTTTATTCGATAATGCCGATTTGAACAACTCCACCGGAATCAAGCTTTCAGGCAATATGACTGACGATGAACTAGTGTTCTACGAAACTCTTCGTCTGCTCGACGGCGATATTGACTTAAACGGCGATAACGTTCTAACCATTAATTATAACTCAGGCACGGGTAAATTGCTTGAATCTACAGGTAATGTAATTAAAAATAACGGTGTTTCGTCAAGCACGGGTAATGTTTATATTCTTTATCCCGATGCAGCTCCGGCTTTGTCAAATAAAAATGTTGGCGGACTTGGTATGCAGATTTCAACTGCTATTGACCCCGGAGCAACAACAATCCGTCGTTATCATATTCCGCAGCCCCTTGGCGGCGCAGCCAGCGGTTATCAGACTATATCGAGATATTACTTGATAGACCCGACCATTACGTCTGGTTTGAACGCACAGTTGATAATGCGTTATGATGATACGGAATTAAATGGCAACATAAAAGCAAATCTTACTTATGTTACGACAAATGACCCACATGTTACTCCTGAATATTGGAATGTGCAATCAAATGTTACCGCAGACCCGAATAATAATTTGCTTTTAAAAACCCGTATTGATAATTTCGAAGGCGCCAAAGCATATTGGTCTGCTGGAGCAGCCCCGACATTGACTCTTAAGGGATTGACAAAAGGTATCGTAAGCGGTGGAGTTCTAACTGCCGGAAGAACCAACCAGGGTATTTTCGGAGTAAAGTTAACAGCTACCGGCACAATCGAAGTATCAAAGCTGAAATTCAATTTCTATAATGGTTCCAGCGTTGCACGCAACTTGTCGAATCCTACCGAATTTACAAAATTCATGTTGGTTCGTTCGGTTGATGATGATTTATCGACAACTAACGACAACGACAGCTTGAGACTGGCTTCTGCAGGCGGTTCGAACGGTGATGATTATATCGAGTTCGACCTTAGCGGCGCTCTGTTGCAAACTATTACCACTACGGCGCCCATTCACTACTTCTTGGTAGTTGACGTTAGAGACCACTCAAGCATTACTTCGGCTTTAACCGCATTGCAGGTCTATATGAATGAAGATGACGTTACTCTTACTGGCGGTTTGATGTATGCCGATGAAATTACTGGCTCAACTTATACATTCCAACCCGGTATTTACTTCGAAGAAGTCAAAGACGGCTTGGATTTCAGCCCGCTTACAGCATCGTCGACCTATAGAGGAGTATTTGGTTTTTCTGCTTACGGAACAACTAATACGACTTTGAGAAGAGTTACTTTAAGCTTTAACGAAGACGTCAGCGAAAAAATTGATACAAACAGCCTTAAAGTATATCGTTCGACAAACAACAGAATGTTCGAATATGGAACAGATGTTTTGGTTACTAAAGAAGTTAGATGGAACTCAACACATGATACAGCCATTGTATACTTCGGTAGCTATGGGACACCTGTTGATGAAAACCTTACAACTTCGAAGAAATACTACTTCTTCACAGTTGATGTTTTACCAAAAGTCAACGGAGCAACAAATCCAATGACAATATTTATGGATAATTCATTAACTTACAGCGCCGCTGCAGGATACACTACCGAAGAAGATGTGTTGGAAGGTTCAACTTACGAATTTATTGACCATAGAGTAACCCTTTCCGATGATAATAAACCTGCTGCTAAGAATATCGGACGTTCAATCGTCAATCAACCGATATTCGGCTTTACTTTAACGCCTAAAACAGCTACTGATGTTACATTTACTAGTTTGGTTGTTAAAGTGACCTTTGGTAACAGCGCTTTGAACTCGCATTTTACAAGCTTTAAGTTATGGTATGATGCAAACGGCGACGGTTATCCGCAAAACACAGAATTCAATTGGAATGGAACTTATAGCGGAACCAGCACAAGCGGTAAGATTACTTTTGCTAATGTTACAAATCAAACCTTCAGCGCGGCTCGCAAATATATTATCACATGCAATGTGCTTTCAGCGGCAGTTGTTAACGGAACAGTTCAAGTTGAACTTCAAGACCAAAGCTTTGTAACATTGAACAGTCCCGCAATTGTAGAAAATGTCGGTCCATTGACCGGAAACATTCAAACAGTAAAAGAGCCGGGAAGCTATAGCAAGTTAGTCATTGTTGGCCTGTCGTCAACATCAGTAACAACAGGCGGAACAATTGATGTTGCAGTCCAACGTCAAGACGCAAACGGAACGCCGGTTAATGCTACCGCTTTAACGACTTTGACACCAAATAATGCAACAAACTGCTCTCTTGGCAGTGAAACCGGAACAATATCAATTGGTTCGGATTTTGGAACAATCAGCGGACTTACTTTAACTAATGCCACAGGCACAACCTCTGCTACATTTAAAGTAACCGACGGAACCAATACAAGCGATGCATCAGAAGCAATTACAATATATGCAACTGCTCCAACACAAGCAGTAATAACGACTATTGCGACAACAACTACAACGACATCTATGTCGGTTGACTCATGGACGCAATCCTCACCGGGTTCGGGTAGAATTTTCGTCATTCGCGAAGGTTTCATGCCCCAAGCGCCAACAAATGGAGTTGAATATAATTCAAACACCAACTTGGCTAATATTGATTACACAGGTCAAACAGGACCGGGTTCATACGTAGTATTTACAGAAACCGGCGCTGCTTCGCCGGCAACTAATGCCTTTATCATCAATAACTTAACTCCGGGCAAGCGTTATTATATTGCTGTTTTTGAATTTACTGGCTCTGGCACTCTCAGAGTATATAACAAGACAATGAATGCAGCCGAAATATCAACAGGCGGAACATTGACTACTAATGTTAGGTTTGCCAGCACAACTTCTGCAGTCGGCGACCCATACGGAACGCATGACAGCTTCGGCGCCGCTGCATTTATTTTCACAGACAGCGATATTTACAGCGCTTTGGCGACAACCGAAATTGCGACAAATGGCTCGTATTTCATGTTTAATGTAGAGTCAACCAGAAATAACCTGCTCATCAGATTGTCGAACTTACCGGCAAATTATACTCTTCAATTATGGGATAACAATACACCTAACCGTATGATTCGCGAGGCGGCAAACCTCGGAACAACTGACGATGTCATTATTATCAACAATGCGCCAGCAGGCAAGTATTTCCTGAAGATTTTGGGCGCAAGCGCAGCTGAATATAGCTCTTCGCTATTTAAGCTGAGAGTTAACACTAGCAAGCGCGCTAACGAGTATATGAGCGTAACCGAATAACAATCTGAAAAGTTTTGTCCTCCTTCGCCTTCCAAAAAGGCGTTGGAGCGGCAAAACAAAGCAAAAAATCAGAAAAATAATTAATAATAATATTTAAGGAAGAAGTTATGAAGAACAATCTGACAAAAGCAAGAGCAGGGCGAAATGGAAGGACTCTTTTCCTGTTTCTTGCGCTCGCTTTGAGCCTGCTTGCTACAGATGTCTTTGCCCAAACTTTCAGCGTTACAGTTCAACAACGCAGAATGGGCAACCAGATTGGCGTTGAATTCTGGATTAAAGACGTTACGGCAGGCGGCACTGCGCCGAACTTGGGCAACATGAGCGTTGCCGTAACTTATAACACAACATTTCTTTCGCCGGCAGACCCCGCAGCGGCGCCAACATACGACTTGGGTACGACTGATTCGGTGGAATACAACGTTAATCAAGCGTCGCCTTACAAAACAATAACATCGCCTTTTAATATCGGCGCTTATGGCTACCAGAGCCTTCAAAGCCAAGCATCGAATATCGGCGGCACCTATGTATATGAACTTGATGTTAGAACTGCTGAAGGCGCTGTTGGTTACAAACCCGGCACTACCGGCAGAGGCTCTTTCGTCGGGATATTGAAATTTGATATTATCAACCACGAAAACCTAACCAGTTCAACATTAACCGATATAGCTATCAATTTAAATACATCTATCGGCGATTTCCGTATCTTCGATATTAATAATAATGATATGGAAGCCGTAACAACATTGGAAACCGAG
Organism: uncultured Hyphomicrobiales bacterium; assembly: GCA_964386275.1. Classification (GTDB taxonomy): domain Bacteria; phylum Bacteroidota; class Ignavibacteria; order Kapaibacteriales; family UBA2268; genus CAYLSY01. The sequence continues at coordinate 10,673 of CAYLSY010000006.1, read as the reverse complement.
CCTTCTTTTACCATAAAAGGTATTACAATACTCAATCCCAATGGACCAAATGAAGCATTGAACAGATACAAAACTTATTCTTCATTATTGGTAGCCGGTTATCCAATATATTTCGAACGCAGCGGTTTGCTAACACCGGCAAATACCGGTACTGAATACGGTTCGGACGCCTTGGCATATGTCGTAACTTATTCGACAAACGGCGGCGCAAGCTGGTCGGCGGAAGCGTTTCGTTTTGCTGAAACAAGATTAACAGTAAACGATTTGAACGCTTTGGGCGAAGATGACCTCCTTGGTGGTACAGGAACTTGTTATCACTATGATGGCGAAATTACAACCAATACCGGAACAAACGATGGATACCTTGTAACTCAAGGCGACGGCAATCCATTACCTGTTGAGACTTTGCCCGGTTACGGTGGGGTTTTACGAGTTATATGGGCGGCTGATAAATACTTTGCTGCTCGCAGCGAACAAGCATACCTTAGAATTTGCCAGCTCGATACTACCGGAAGAGATACAGAAATTTCACTTCGAAATGCCTCAACCGATAACATTTGTAAAACAAGCGACAATGCATTTGTGCTATCCCGCTTATTCTTCTTGCAATTAAACGGCGATTTGTATAACGGTTGCAAAACTTACCTCAGAACACGTGATAATTACAGCAACTCGACACAATTAACCGTTGAAGCATGGATTAATCTTAACGAAATAAATGCAACAGGCTCCGAAGTCGGCATAGTCGCAACAGGCCCCGGCCCAGCGAAACCCGAAGACGAAGGCGCTTGGATGCTTTATTTGAAAGACGGCAAATATCCAGCTTTCCGCGCACGTGAAATCATCGGCGGCGCCGGTCGCGGCGAAAATGGCGGTAATTATATTGCCACAGTCGTATCGAATGACGAATTATCAGCCACTAGCGACGCTTTTCCAATTAATTCAAACGCTTCGCATTCGCAAAATTGGGTCCACGTTGCCGCTACCGTCTTTAATAATGTCGTATCGCTTTATGTTAACGGCGAATTGAAGGCGCGCACAACTAATTCAAATGCCGTCGATATCCGCATGGCGACTTACGAACATCCAGTTTGGATTGGTTTGAATCCTTATGGTACAATCACCGACGACGATTATCTCCATGCAGGTATCAAGGAAGTCAGAGTTTGGCGCAAGGCATTGCCTCAGGAAGTCATCCGCACGATTATTTCCGGTTTAGCCGATCCGACAACAGTCTTCCCGGCTGACCCGACAGATGACAAAAAGAACGCCTTGGAGTTATATTACAATTTCATCGGAATCTCCGACGATTTGGCTACTTTAACTGTCCAAAACGGCAATAATCCGATTAATTTCTATGAAAATTGCAGCGGAACAATAACTCAAGATAATTCTTTGATGCGCTTCCGTCCCGACCGCGGTCATATCAAATTGACTGCTCCTGTCGGTGGCGAAGGTGTTTCGAACTTAAACGGACAATTATTTACTGTTCGCTGGGCTGCATACGGATTGGGCGATATCGCAGCAAGCACTAACGACTTAATCATTGAATTCAGTCGCAACGGTGGAAGCACATGGGCATTGGCTATGGATAATACTATTGCTCCAGAAGGTTTACCGCTGAATGAAGTTGATATCGAAGATGCTGAAGCTATTTGGGAACCATATAACAACGTTAATGTTATCGGTTCGTATCTTGACCTTCGCGGCATCGAACCTCCTTCTACTCAATACAGCAAAGATTGCTTATTACGCATTAGAGGGACTAGTGATAATCGTCAAGATGATATTTACGATATTTCAGGAACATTCGTCGTCGCTCCATATTTCGCTCTCAAATCGACAGGCAATTCAATATTATCGGTGCCTCCGGGAACAGCTTTGAACATGATGGGTGGCTCGGCGATGCTCGAAGCTTGGATTCGTCCATACCGCTTCCCAACAGCCGAAGAAGTCTATTTCCCGATAATCAACAAAAAAGATGAAACAACTGGTGATTTACACTATGCTTTAAGATTATTGCCAACCGGCCAAATTCAACTTGCAATCGGCAAGATAGACGGCTCGGTCGTTACTGCCGAAAGCGATATCACCAAACCACTTAGCGAACCAAACAAAGAAATTCTTGACTCGGTTTGGACACATATCGCTGTATTTGTAAATCTTGCAAACGGCACAGGTGATTCTTATGTCTTGTTCTATATCGATGGTAATTATCAAAGAACCGATGTATTGACAAGCCAATTAAAACCGAATGTAGCAGTGAATTCCGACAATACATACAAGACTTGGATAGCTTACGAGCCCGATGCAACTGCCCCCAAATATTATATCGGCGAAATGAAGGAAATCCGCTTCTGGAACGGCGTTCCGGCAAATATGAGCTATAGCGGCTCCGAGCCGACTGCGCTTACTAACTTCATTCGTGGAGCATTAGCCGTCAGAGGTAATGAATTATTAACCACACCGACTAATTACAAAGCAAATCTTGCGGCAGTATTTTCGTTTAATGGTGGTTCGTGGGTAAAAAATGCTTATCCGGCAACAACCACAATTTCTGATTACTCGACATCTTCGATTATGCAGGCTCAGGTATTACAAAATAACGGTTTGAGCTACACTGCAGTTCAACCTTATATCAAACTCGTCGAGCCGACATTCTTGCAACAAGTTCCTAATACAACAACGAACTTGACCGTTCGCTGGGTCGGATTCGATTACGGCAGAAATTTGATGCAAACCGGAGACAACGTTGTTTCCATTCCTTCCGACCTTGAGTTCTCGATTTGGGGCGGCGGCGAAACCGAAACAACGCCTTATAACCCGACTTCAAGTATTTATGAAAATACCAATTATGACCCGAATTCATTCTCTTTACCATCGACGTCAACTTACAGATTCGACGGCATTTTGCCTCCGGCGGTTCAATTTGCTGGCTCGTTGAGAGTTGATTCGGCAGATGCAGATATTAACGATGACGGCACATATGATGACAGAGGACCTATTTCAGCAACGTTGACCAATGCTAGGCTTCGCGTTCGCGACCGCGCACAAATCAATACCGTTTCGCCTTTGGAATATACTTCGTTTTCTCATCTGCGTTCCGAAGGTCCATTGTTTACAATCACTCCGGCTTCGAACTTTACAGTCAGGGCTTTGATGGAAGGTTTCCACAAAGGCACGACTGCCGAAATGAGTGGAATGCTTGGAACAGGTATTGAAAATAACGGCGTAAGAATCAGCTTATACGAAAGTGTCAGCGGGCAGCCAAGTCGTTTGGTCAAGACTGCTGAATCCGCTCAAGGTTACTCTCAAACTGACCCAGGCGACCCGGTATTGGGCAATCCCGGTTCGGAATTTGCTAATATTCCATTCGTTTTCACTGACGTAGCCGACGGAAACTACTTCGTTTTGGTTGAACACACCAACCACTTGCCGGTAATGAGCAGGGAAGTTGCTCCGTTCGGCTTCGACGGCGATGATTTGTCAACATGGGCTATCGAATCAGGTTGGGACTTTATTACTTGGAATGGCGTTAAGAATGATGCTACTTACTCTGCTTGGGGTTATCGCGAAACAAATCCAGCAAGCAGCGATTACGGCGCAACAGGCTTGATTTACAGCCAAGGCGTCAATGACACTTATTACAATCCGGCTCCGACCAATGCTTTAGCCGCAATGGTTGCTGGCGATATCGTTCGCGATGGTATGGTCAACGCTGCCGACCGTGTTAAAGTTCGTGTCGATGCAGGCGGAAATACTTTTGCTTCGGATGTTACTGGTGACGGCGAAATTAACTCGACCGACAGGCAACTAGTTGATAAGAACTCAAACAGAATTGCTTCGGTTGGTGACTTGTTCCCGTCAATGTATCCTGCTTCGATGGTTTTGGTTCAACAACCGAATACGGCAATTTCCAATTTGGATGTGGAATTATCCGAAGTGTTGAACGCAATGGCTCAGAGCTTCGAAGATAACGGAATGCAACCCGAAATTTCCGAAATTAAGGGCGACAAAACTCTTGCTGCTGCTGGCGTTTCTTACAAAGTAACAGGCGAAACCAAGATTGAAGGAGATTATGTTCTTTTGTCAATCTATATCCAGAACATCGGCGAAGAATTTGCTCCGGCTAACTGCACATTTGGCGTTCGTTATAATCCCAATTTACTTGAATATGTTGAATTGACTGATATTGACGAAAGCCTTTGGAGCAACAATCCGCTTAAGGGCTATGCCGGTTACATCTACTCGGCTCCTCGCCCTGATGCGACCAATCCTATGAGCGACATTCGTTCAATTGAAATCGATTACGATAATTATTCTCGTAAAGCAGGTGTTGTCGTTCCTTATTCGAAGACCATCGTCGGCACTTTGAAATTCAAAATTAGACAAACCAATGCTCAATACGATTTCGAATGGTATAAATCTACTGCCCTTTACAGAACAGATGGCGGCGAAATAACTCAATATGGTATTTTCGAATTAATCAAGCCAGTATCGACAATTACCAAACTCTATTTGATTTCACCAAATGGAAACGAAATTTGGAAAGTCGGACGTTCCTATAATATTTCTTGGAACAAGCCGAGCGATGCAGTATCCGTGAACATCGAATTGTCTATCGACGGCGGCGAAACATGGACAAGAATCAGTGAAAAATCAATTAGCTCTTCTGCCGCTTCTTACGATTGGATTGCCGGTCAAATCAATTCCGATGAATGCTTGATTAGAATAGTAAACGCAGCTAATGGCGAAGAAATCGACCGCAGCGACAACTTCTTCTCTATCGTTCCACCGGTGGCGCAAATCACACGTCCTAATTCTTCCGACCCGGTTTATATCGGTGGCCGCAAGGATGTGATTAAATGGACAGTCGAAGACGCTTCGCAGGTCTACTTCGAATTCAGCGAAAACGGCGCAACCAATTGGCAAAAAGTAACTGCAACTGTCAGTTCGCAAACAGGACAAATCGAATGGACCGTTCCTTCGGTTAATTCCAAAAATGCTGTAGTCGCAATGTATGACAGCGAAACCAAATCCTTGCTTGCTGTCAGTGAACCGTTCAAGGTTTTGACCGGCTCGGTTGCATTCATTACTCCTTCGGCAGGCGAAAGCGTTCCGAACAACAAGACAAAGGCAGTTCGCTGGGCATCGCAAAATGTTCTTGCGTTCGACCTTGAATTAACGCTCGACGGCGGCGCAACTTGGACTAGAGTTGACAACAACTTGAATGCGCTCAAGGGTAACTACAACTGGGCTGTTGGCAACTATGCTTCTAACAATGCTATGTTGCGCGCCATTTGGAACAATGACCCGGATATGGAATATGCTCGCACAGCGAAATTCAATATCTACGGCATTGTCAGTGTCGATGAAGATTTGTATACATTCTCTATCGACGAACCTGTTCCGAATCCGTTCTCCGATGAAACTAAGATTGGATTTACGATTCCGTCAACAGGCAGCGTTTACCTTTCGGTTTACAATTCAGCCGGCGTGAAGGTTGCCGATATTTTATCTGGCGAAAACTTCATGTCGGGTTACAATGCTGTTAACTTTAAGGCAGGTAACCTTTCGAGTGGAGTCTACTACATGAAGCTCCAATCCGGCAGCGAAATTGCCGTAAAGGAAATCATCATTGTGAAATAAGCCGTTAGTTGCCGTTCAAAAAAATCGGCAATGAGCGAGAAATACAAACAGCCTGAACCATTCTATTGTTCAGGCTGTTTTTTTTTATCCTATATTACCCCAAATTACTAATTAGACAAATCGCATTGTTTCTAGTTGTTTGATTATATATGACTTATCAAGAAATTTCTTTTTCCCCCTTTGCAAAAGGGGGTAGGGGGATTTTCTAGATTGGCAGCCATTTTTAGTATATTTAACTATTTCTAATGCGTAATTCTAATGCGTAATTTGGGTTAATCTATCTATTTTCATCTGCTATTTCACAATTAGCAGAACAATTATAAAAACTAATATTGTATCATTTGATTACTATTCTTCACTTTTCCTCTAAATTTCTTATTTTTGCTTTTTTCGCACTAAACATTTATCATTGAACAAAATACAGGAGCAAAAATGAAAAGCGTCAAAGTCCCTCGCGGAACGCAGCTTACGTGCAAAAACTGGCAAATCGAAGCCGCATACAGAATGATTCAGCATAACCTTGACCCCGAAAATGCCGAAAAACCTGAAGAACTGATTGTTTATGGCGGCTTAGGAAAAGCTGCCCGCAACTGGGAATGCTACGACGCCATTATCGAAACGCTGAAAGCGCTCGAACCGGACGAAACCATGCTCGTGCAATCCGGCAAACCCGTTGGAGTAGTTAAAACATACGAAACAGCGCCACGAGTCATTATCGCCAATTCGAATCTTGTGCCGAAATGGGCGACGTGGGAGGAATTCCGTCGATTGGACAAAATGGGACTTATCATGTTCGGCCAAATGACCGCCGGCAGCTGGATTTATATCGGCACACAAGGCATTTTGCAGGGAACATACGAGACTTTTGCCGAATTGGCGAGACAACACTTCGGAGGAACACTCGCCGGACGATTCTTATTGACCGGCGGAATGGGCGGAATGGGCGGAGCCCAGCCGTTAGCCGCTACGTTTGCCGGAGCGGCGTCGCTCACAATTGAAATCGACGAAAAACGCATCGATAAACGCATTCATGACGGCTATTGCGATGAAAAAATGTTCGATTTGACTGAAGCGTTAAACAAAATAAATATGCTTGTCAAAGAAAAAAAGGCATATTCCATTGGATTGGTCGGAAATACAGCTGAAATTTTACCGGAAATACTTCGACGCGGTATTATTCCCGATGTCGTTACAGACCAAACTGCCGCTCATGACCCGCTGAACGGTTATTATCCGGCTGGCTTCACAAAAATTGAAGCGGATAAGCTTCGCATCGACAATCCTGAAAAATATTTGGCTGAAGCCTATAAATCGATTGCCGTGCACGTCGAGGCAATGCTCGAATTCCAAAAACGTGGCTCGGTCGTATTCGATTATGGCAACAACATCCGCGGCATTGCACGCGATTTTGGCTCAGTCGAGAATGCTTTTGCGTTTCCAGGTTTCGTTCCGGCATATATTCGTCCGCTGTTTTGCGATGGCAAGGGGCCTTTCCGTTGGGTGGCGCTTTCGGGCGACCCAAAAGATATTCAAAAGACTGACGAGGCAATAATGGACTTATTCCCCGAAGACGATGGGCTGCACCGCTGGATACGCCAAGCCCAAAAGCATGTTCGCTACCAAGCGCTGCCGGCGCGTATTTGCTGGCTCGGTTATGGCGCCCGCGCCAAGGCAGGTTTGATGTTCAACGAACTTGTTAAAAACGGCGAAGTATCAGCGCCAATCGTCATCGGTCGCGACCACCTCGATTGCGGCTCGGTTGCATCGCCTTTCCGAGAAACAGAAAGCATGAAAGACGGCTCGGACGCCATAGCTGACTGGATATATTTCAACTTTGCATTGAATGCAATTGGAGGCGCATCTTGGGTTTCGCTGCACCACGGCGGTGGAGTCGGAATGGGGCTATCGCTCCATGCCGGTGTGGTTGTCGTTGCCGACGGCAGCGAACAAGCCGAATCCCGCTTGCAGAGGGTGCTTACGTTCGACCCGATGATGGGTATTTTCCGTCATGCCGACGCAGGTTATGAACGAGCTATCGATAACGCAAAAAAATTCGGAATCAAGATTCCGATGATGAAATGAGGATTGGAAATAGAATTAGAATGAAAATTGGTATTGGTAATTAAATATACTTAGTTACTTCTGAAGAATTCAACAAATGTGTCATTCAGGGCTAGACCCGGAATCCATCTTGCAGGTTGGCACACACTTTGAAGAATGGATGCCCGAAAACAAGCTCAGCATGACAATATCATTTTTGTTTATTTTTCAAAGGTCTCTGTTAATAATTCAGAAGTCACTAAAAATATAAATATTGCTAAAAGTATAAATTTATCTATTTACAACAATAAGCGAATACTATAGTGATATTAATTAAAAGAAATAAGTGCAAAAATTGAATTTTTACATTTTTCTTAATAAATAAATTAAGCTTGAAGTGAAGGATTTTCGAATTTGAATTGATAAGGTCTCTAAGATAAATCTATAGTGTTTATTTTCATACAGTTAGTCGGGGTGAGAGGATTTGAACCTCCGGCCCCTACGTCCCGAACGTAGTGCTCTAGCCTGGCTGAGCTACACCCCGATTATTCTAAAACAAGACTACAAAAATAATTAATTTAACTATAAAATAAAAATCATTTTTCATAATAATCATATTCACAACTACATTTCAAAAAATCAAATCGGCTCTGATTCGTTAATTCATTTTTAAACGAACAAAATAGCGTTTACTTCAAAACTATCGGCAAATATGAATTCATACAGTATCGGTTTAAGCGGACAATGGTGGCTAATGTGCCTATTAATCATAATAGCTTCAGCCATTGCGATTTTTACATACAGACACACTGTTCCACAAATTTCCAAATCGCGAAAGATTATTCAAATTTCTTTGCGTTCTTTAGCCTTGGCGCTGCTTTTGTTTGCGCTTTTCGAGCCAGTTGCAACCATTCTATCTGTAAAAAGCGAACCGCCACGACTTGCAGTGCTTTTGGACAACTCAATCTCGGCAGGTTTTTCCGAGGGTCGCTCCGATAATAAAGCCGATTACGAAACTGCAGTAAAAAATACAAATTTCATGTCGCTTGATGCAGATAATCGTAAAATAATTAGATTCGATGCCGAAGCTTTAGAATTACAAGGATTTACATTCGATTCTCTACGTTTCGACGGTGGCGCAACAGATATTTCCGAAGCTTTTGCCTTCGCTTCAAGAATTGGCGAAGACAACAATATTCGTGCGGCGCTTATTATTACCGATGGAGCTTATAATAGCGGCACAAATCCGCTTTACAAGCTCGATGAACTCGGCATTCCGGTTTTTGTTGTCGGAATCGGCGATACAACCGAAGATAAGGATATTTCTGTTCAATCCATTTTGACAAACGAAGTCGCATATGTCGATAATCCTGTGCCACTAAGCGTTAACGTCAAAGCAAGCGGTTACGAAGGCGAGCAAATACGGCTCGGTTTGTATGACAACGGCGAGTTTCTTTCGGAACAACTCGTTACCATAAGCTCGAACAATTACGATGCGGCGGCTATTTTCGAATACAAACCTAAAAAAGAAGGCGTACGCAAATTAACAGTTACGGCGTCATCGCTCGTTGGCGAGACAACGCTGAAAAACAATAGCCGTTCCGAATTCATCAACGTCCTGCAGAATAAACGCTCAATCGTCATCTTCGCCGGCGCTCCAAGTCCGGATTTATCGTTTATCATCAATTCGCTGAACAAGCAAAAAGGCGTTGAAATCAAAAAAATTATCCAGAAAAAAGGCGCCGAATATATTGACGAATCGCCTTCGGCAGCGGATTTGAAAGATGCCGAAGTAATTGTGCTAATCGGCTTTCCGATTGCCTCGACATCGCAAAATTCAATTGAATTGATTCGCAACGAACTTGAAAAAGGAAAACCGCTGCTTTTCATCTCTTCATTGCAGACCGATTATAGTAAATTAAAAGCTCTTCAGGATTATCTGCCTTTTACGGTTGTATCATCGCGCCAGCAGGAGTTCCTTGCAATGCTCGACATTAAGCCGCAGGCGATGGCTTCGCCGCTGCTACGGGTTTTCGGCAACGAAAAGGATATAGAATACTGGAATAAACTTCCACCGCTTTACCGAACCGAAACCTTTGTGCAACCTAAGCCCGAAAGCGAAGTAATTGCCAATATGAAAGTAAACAATGTGCCGATGAAAGAGCCGTTGATTTTGGTTCGCAGCTTGAACAACAACAAGTCGGTTGCGACATTGGGTTATGGGCTTTATCGCTGGCGTTTGCTCGGTTACGCATCCGACTTGGCAAACGAAAACCCAGAAGCCATCGACATGCTCGATTTATTCCTGAATAACTGCTACCGTTACTTGTCAGTCAGGCAGGACAATCGGAACGTTAGAATCAAGACTTCAAAAAAGAACTATATCGTTTCGGAAACCGTCGAGATTCTCGGACAGATTTACGACAACTCGTATAACCCAATCGACAATGCGACGGTAACAGTATCAATTAACGGCGGTTCGGAAAACCGCGAGGTAATTCTTGCTTCGCAAGGCAATGGTCGATATTATGCTCAAGTAGCCGGTTTGGCTGAAGGCGACTACTACTATTCCGGCAATGCAATGCTGAACAAAAATAAACTCGGCAGCGACGGCGGCAGATTTTCCGTTGGTGATGTCGCTCTCGAATATTTGAACCTGAAGATGAATGCGCCGCTTTTACGCAGCATTGCCGAAAGAAGCGGCGGGAAATTCTACACACCAGCTGAAGCAGGGTCATTCCTTAAAGATTTGGAAACTAAACCCAGCTTTAAAGAAAGACCGGTCGTCGCTAAAAATGAATTAAACCTATGGAACTTGCCATATCTATTAGCCGCTGCCATACTGCTTTTTGTTATAGAATGGTTCATGAGAAAACGCGCCGGAATGGTGTAAGGAAAATTAAGAAGGAATGTGATTTAAATTTTATAATAAGAAACTTCTGAAAAATTCAACAAATGTGTCATTCCGGGCTTGACCCGGAATC
>CAYLSY010000005.1:0-20799 GCA_964386275.1 uncultured Hyphomicrobiales bacterium | reverse complement strand
ATTTCCTCAATCTTTTTCGATCCAATTTGAGCGATAAACTCAATAAAGCCTTTTATAAAATTCAAATAGCTGTCTAATTGCGCTTTGGTCCAAATCGGAGTTTTCTTTACAGCCTCAAGGTATTCTTCTTCGTTAAAACCAAATTTTTTTGCCTGTAACCTAAAAAAATCCAAGTCAGGAGGCTCAAGAAAAAATTGACCGGTAAAGAAATTAGCGACATGCTCGCCTTTTATAATAATCGGAGTGGCATTGTCAATCAAGCCGCGCGGGCATTTATAACTAATTGCGGGGTCAGCCTCTGCAATATGGCTATTGATAAACATATCGCTTTTAATACACTCCAATTTAGATTCTATATTAACCCTATGAAATTTTGTGCAGATATCTTGCCATGCGGTCGCAGTAAGAATATTGCCTTCTAAATCAATAATTGACGAAGGGAACGAGAATATTTCATTTAGCCTGTCTTGGAATGTTTGAAGCATCTTTATATCGACTAAATCGGCGAGTTTATATCGAGTTTCCATATTTTTTAAGTATTTATTTATATTCTTTAATACTATATCATAATATAAATATTTTTTTTTAGAATTTATATTATTATTTATGACTTATGAAAAATATCAAAATTGAAGATTGGTCATTCTTAGCTAATCGAAGAATCCTCTTTTACGACAAAATCTGGAATCTGAGCTTCACTTCTTTCCGTACCGAATGATTTTTTTCAGAAGTACACTTTAAATGGATTTTTTATTGTATTGTATCTATTTCGGAATTCGAGTCAACGCTTGTCTTTTGCTTGTCATACCACAATTTGCCTGAGTTAATGAAAGACATAGCTCTTGATGGGTCGTTTAAGGAAAAGTATTCGATTGCGTCGGCGTCTTTTTCGAGAGAATCTTTGAGCGAGGCAATTTCCTCGTCTTCGAATTGCGAAAGAACATAGTCCTTCATGCCTCCGGTTTCGAAACCCTTGCCTATTCCGCAACGGAGGCGATAAAAGTCGGATGACTCGAGTTCGTTGATGATTGAAGCAATTCCGTTATGTCCGCCGTCGGAGCCTCCTCGTTTTAGATGGATTTTGCCGACGGGAAAGTTGTATTCATCGCAAATTACTACCAATTTTTCCGGTTTAACATGAAATCTTGCGCAAAGCTTTCGTACTGCCTCGCCTGAAGCGTTCATAAAAGTAGTCGGCAAGGCTACAGCTATTTCAATTCCCTTGTAACTAAGAACAGTATAGTGATAGACCGTATGCGTTTGGAATTCTGCATTAAATCTGGCTGCTAAAGTCGAGGCAGCCATCCAGCCGATGTTGTGGCGGGTTTTGCTGTATTTCTTGCCGGGGTTGCCTAGTCCGACAACGAGCAATGAAATTTTATTTGGTTGGATATCTTCTTTTTTCTTAAAAAACATATGCTTATGATATAATTACAAATATCCGTTTCTTGCAAATGAAAAATAATCGTCTTCAGATATAATCAAATGCTCTACAAGGGCAACATCAATTAAAGTAAGGCTTGCCCTGATTTCCCTTGTCGATTGCAAGTCTGCATCAGATGGCGCGCATTCACCTCCGGGATGATTATGAACAAGAATCACCGATACGGCATTTGTTTTTAGGGCTGTTTCAGCCAAACGGCGCGGGAAAACAGACGTTTTCGTTACGCTGCCTTCTGAAAACAAACATGCATCCAATATTTCGTTCTTTGCATTAAGGAAAATTACCAGCAGGGTTTCATTTCGCTTGTCGCCAAGCATTGATTTGGCATAATTTACGAGGAATGGCAAAGAAGTAATGGCGATGGATTTATTTTTCCCAATATCTTTGTAATATGCTTCGATAACTTCGCGGAAAACTTTAAGCGTTAGGGCAGAAGCCTTGCCCATGCCTTCGACTTCGGCTATTTCATCAACCGTTGCATCCAACGTTCGGGCAAGAGTACCGAAGCGACGTAATAACGCTCTTGCTTTTTGTTTTGTATCGCCTTGCTTGAAAGCAAAAAACAGCATGAATTCAAGCGCCTCGTAGTCGAGAAAACCTTGGAATCCGTAACGGGCAAACTTTTCCTTCATTCGTTGCCGGTGATTTTTATGAGGCTGTTCTTGATTGCTCGATTGTTTACCGCCCTTTTCTTGCATAATGCAAATATAATATAAGATTGCATTTCAAAAAAATGAAAATAAACAGCTAGGGCTAATAATACTTGAGTATTGAAAAAAGTCTTTAAATGGGAAACGAACTGTAGCGAAGAATCCATCTTTCACTGTAATACTGGATTCTTCGCAGCGTTCAGAATGACCATTTGCTAGATTTTAAGGTTTCTAATGCAATATTTGAGTAAAAATTATTTCTTGACAAACAACCTTGCAACACTGCCACAGCGAACGAAATACACTCCTGCTGGCAATTGGGCGATATTAATTGTGGCAGTATCTCCAATAAGTGTATATCTTAAGACGGTTTCGCCGGAAATATTAATGATTTCGATGTAATTTCGGTTCAAGGCTCCGCCGGATTCGATGAATAAAATGTCGTCCGCAGGATTGGGATAAACTTGGAAACCATTTGTTTCAGTATGATTATCATCGACGCCAGTTATAAGCTCTTCAAAAGTAGTTCGAAAGATACCTTCTTTTTTACATCCGGCATAAATATACTCATTATCATACAACAGAGCATAAACTTTGAGATTATTCAATTGAATATCCGATTCTTTCCAAGAAGCAAAGAAGTCTTTAGAAATATATAGACCATGATCCGTACCAAATATAATATAATCATTTAACAATAATATATCATACACATATAAATCGCTAAATGCTGAATTACACTCAGTCCATGTATTTCCATCATCAGTCGAAAAGAAAATGCCTTGGTCTGTGCCGATAACTACCGTGTCTCCGGAGGCATCAAAACAATTAAAAGATAATTTGGGTTCGATATTACAATAGTTCCAGTTTTCGCCGTTATTTGTCGATATTAATAGTCCACTGTAAAATGTGCCGGCATATACTTTTTCATTATGTTTGAACAGTTTTTCAATATAAGAGCTGTCGGTCTCTTCCCATTTGTTCTGCCATGTTACGCCGTTGTCGGTTGATAAAATAACGCCTTTGTTTGTGCCGATAAAAACTGTATCATTATCAATCAACAAGGTTCTGAAATAACCTTTCATGAAATTGTGAAGCGTATCCCATGTGTAACCGTCGTCAGTTGAGAAAAATGTATACGTATCTTTTCCAAAAATTAAACTGTCTCCCTTAGAACATAAACTGTTTATCCAATTATAAGCGTAGCCGAAGCATTTTTTTGTCCAATTATCTCCATGGTCCGAACTGGAGTATATTCCGTTATCATCAGTTGCGGCAAATACTTGATTTTTGTGTAAATGAAGGGAATAGATGTTTTCTTTAATCAAGCCATTCTTCTTTTCACTCCACGTTTTACCGTTATCGGTAGAAACGACAACGCCTTTCGAAAGACAGCAATAATAAACACCATTGTCAATTAGTAAATCAGTTATGGTAGAATTTTCATTTTTAAACGCTAATTCCCAAGTGTCGCCGGCGTCAGTTGTTTTTAAAACACCTATGGAGGTGATAATATGAAGCACATCGTCGAGCAAAAACAATTTATAGACAGTTATCGACGAGTCAGTAAAGTATTTCCTTTCCCAGCTCAGTCCATTATCCGTCGAATAGCTGAAAACCTGATAAGCGCTTAAGAATAATCCTCCGTCTACTTTTAGAATCTGTTCGACAGTCTGTTTCCTTGTTACTTCGAAATCGAGAATACTCCAATTCTGTCCTTTATCAGTCGATTTATATAAATCTCCAAATTTAGAACCAGCATAAAGCACGCCATCGGCTTGCCCCAAGGCTGTTATCTTAACAGACTCAATGCCCTTGCTAATCTTTAACCAATTATCGCCGTAGTTTGTAGTCTTATAAACGCCGGAATCTCGAGTAGTAATATACACCTCATTATCAAAAGCTAAAATATCGTAAACATACAATTGTGGCAGACCATTGTTCTTTTTCTCCCAAATCAATCCATGGTCGCTCGATACGAATATGCCGCCATTTTTTTGAGCAATGAAAATATATTCGTTTAAAACAATAGACTTTAAAACTGCTCCGCTCACTAAGATGTCGCTTGTCAATTGCCAGTTGTCGCCTTTGTCCGTTGAGACATATATTCCATCATTCATGCTAATACCAATAAGATTATCGCCACTTTTGACGATTTGACTAAAACTTATCGGATCGAAGCCGTCGTTCTTTATAACCCATTGGGCATTGAGGAAGGTAAATGTTAAAAAAACAAATGCTAATGAAGTAAAAAAATACTTTTTCATGTTATATCTTAAAATATTTAAAAAAATATTTCTTGTATAGACAATAAAAACACACAAAAAAAAGAAAAGTTTCAATAAATTTTAAAAAAAAATATGCCACACGTTACTTCTTGTGTGGCATAATACTAGGTAGGATTTATTTTATTTCTTCAATTTCATTCCTTCGTCGAGCAGTTCATCGACTTTGCTGATTGAATCGGCTTCGGCATAAAAGCGTATGAGCGGTTCGGTGCCGGAGGCGCGAATGAGCAGCCAGCCGCCATCGACAAAGAACTTGTAGCCATCCTTCGTATTAATGTCGATGACGTCATATCTACCCAGTTTCTTGGGAGCTTTCTCGCAAGCAGAAAGAATTGCCTTCTTGATTTGGGGCGTTACGACGACATCGCGTCGCTCAAACTTATGAACGCCGTATTCGGCTTCGAGTTCGTCGCAAAGCTGGCTTAGCGTTTTCTTTTCGGCAGCCATTATTTCGAGCATCAGCAATGCGTTGAATAAGCCGTCGCGTTCGGGTATATGCAATATGGTGCTTAGTCCGCCGCTTTCTTCGCCGCCGATGAGGATTTTCTCTTCGTTCATCAGTTTGGCGATATGTTTGAATCCTACTTGCGTTTCAAATAGCTTGATGCCTTTAGCAGCGCAGTATTTATCGACCATCGACGTAAGCGATACGGTTTTGGCGACAGCGCCGCGGTTTTTCTTTTTTTCGTAAAGATACTTCAAAATGATTGTAAAAATCTTGTGCGAGTCAACGAAATTGCCCTTTTCGTCGACCGTGCCGAGACGGTCGGCATCGCCATCGGTGGCAATGCCGATGGTATAGCCGCCATCCTTGACTTTGGCGATTAATTCGCCAAGGTTTTCGCCGATTGGCTCGGGATGACCGACACTGCCGAATGATGGATTATAAATATTATGGATTTCATCTACTTCCGGCAAAATATCCTTTATAGTATTAATGCCTGCGCCGTACATCGGGTCGTAAAGTATCTTGAAACCGGCTGCCGCAATCAATTTTATATCGATTTTCTTCTTCAAATAGCGCACATACGAGTCTTTGGCATCAAATAGGCGAATCTTGCGGTTCGTAATGTAATGCTCGAACGATTTGAAATTGAATTGCGGCGGACGCTGCATCACTTTCTTCAATTCCGCCTCGAGAGCCGTGATTTGCTCCGGTGTCGCCGGTCCGCCGAAATCGGCTTTCAGCTTATAGCCGTTGTAAACAGGCGGATTATGGCTTGCCGTTATGACGACGCCGAGTTGAGCCGCTTTTTGCTTCGTATGGAACGATACTTGCGGGGTGGATGAAAATGTATCCGAAAGATGCACTGTAATATCTTGCCAAGCCATTACCATGGCGGTTTCGCGGGCAAATTCCTTCGATAGGAAACGGGTATCATAGCCGATAACGACTGTTAGATTTTCCGGCGCCAATTTTTTCAAATAGCGGGCAGTGGCAAGGGCAACATAGCGAATGTTTTCGAAAGTGAAATCGCGGGCTATAAGACCCCGCCAGCCGTCTGTGCCAAATACTATCATGATTATTCTGATTTATTGTTATACATTTTCTATTGATAAAAGCGGAATTCCGACATACCGGCATAAATCGAATCTTCTTCGAGTTCTTCTTCGATTCGAAGCAGCTGGTTATATTTTGCGACGCGGTCGGTGCGGCTCGGAGCGCCGGTTTTGATTTGTCCGGCATTGACGGCAACGGCAAAATCTGCGATTGTCGTATCTTCGGTTTCGCCGCTGCGATGCGAAATAATAGCGTTATAGCCGTTGCGATGCGCCAAATGAATCGTTTCGAGCGTTTCGGTTACGGTTCCAATTTGATTCAGCTTAATCAGTATTGAGTTTGCTACACCTTCGAAAATGCCGCGTGCAAGGTATTGAGGATTAGTAACGAAAATATCGTCGCCGACAAGCTGCACCTTGTTTCCGAGGGCTTGAGTAAGTTTCGCCCAGCCTTCCCAGTCGTTTTCAGCCAAGCCGTCTTCAATCGAAACAAGCGGGTATTTATTGCACATGCCGACATACCATTCAATCATTTGGTCGGCTGTTTTCAATTCGCCGGTCGATTTGAACATTTTGTATTTGCCGTCTTCGAACATTTCGCTTGCAGCCGGGTCGATTGCAAGGTAAATATCATCTTTCGGCTTGTAGCCTGCTTTTTCGATAGCTTCGATTATTACGTCGAAGGCTTCTTCGTTAGATTTTAGCGATGGGGCAAATCCGCCTTCATCGCCAACGGAAGTGGAATAGCCCTTGCTTTTCAACACTTTTTTCAGGTTATGAAATACTTCTGCTCCCATTCGCAAAGCGGTGCGGAAAGAATCGGCGTTGTGCGGGATAATCATAAATTCTTGTATATCGACGGTGTTGTCGGCATGTTTGCCGCCGTTGAGTATGTTCATCATCGGCGCCGGAAGCATACGGGCATGAACTCCTCCGATATAGCGGTAAAGCGGCATTCCGTGCGAAATTGCGGCGGCCTTGGCGCAAGCCAGCGAAGCGCCGAGTATTGCGTTTGCGCCAAGGTTGGTTTTATTTGGAGTTCCGTCGAGTTCGAGCAGAATTCTGTCAATTTGGATTTGTTGTGTGGCTTCGATGCCTTCGAGTGCATCGGCTATTGCGTTGTTTACGTTATCAACGGCTTTTTCGACGCCGAGCCCCATAAATTTACTTGAATCGCCGTCGCGAAGTTCGCAGGCTTCGTTTTCGCCGGTGCTTGCGCCCGACGGCACTGCAGCGACACCGAAAGAGCCGTCGTCGAGCGTTACTTCGACTTCGACCGTGGGATTGCCGCGTGAATCGAGAATCTCTCTGCCATGCACATCAATGATAATTGCGCTCATTTTTATTCCTTAATTTTATATTAAACAAAATTTGATATTTAATATTATAGATTATTACAAATTACGGAAAAAAAAGGGAAAATAAAAGGTAGCGGTTACCACTTTTTCAAGCGGAAGGAATGTTATTTAAGAAATCTGTATTATATGAAAATATATTCACTCTTCTTGATAATGGAAAGAGTTGACTTATTCACCCGGCGAATACACATATTTATCAGTAACTGCACTGGGGTAACTCAAACGGAAATCGCCGAAGCCGGAATTATCCACAAATATGAATTTCTTGCCGTTGCCGTAAGTCCATTGTTCATAGACTCTGCCGTCGGAACTTGGTGTGGTCTGCTCTTCGCGAACTGGTTTACCGTAAACAATGAAAACCATGCCTTTGTCGGTGCGCCAGCCTTCGGAATATGATTTAAAATTCTTGTTGGCATATTCAATTCTGGAATAATATTGGTCGAAGGCTTCGTTTCGTTCGGTATTTGGCGATGGGTCCTTTTTCAGCCAGAAATCCTCGAATCGCCGTTCTTTTTCGTCAGTAGTTTGAGCCGATTCGATATAATCCAACTCGTCGCTTGTGGCAATATATCGCAGCTGTTTGACTGATTTGTCGATATCGGCAATTATGGCTCCGCCGACCGAACGGAAGTATTTAATTGAGCGCTCGGTAATCGCCAGAGTATCAAATAAAGAAGGAAATCTACCGGTTTTGTGATTGAGAGCAGTAATTCTTAAATTATATGTGCCTTGTGGCTGCTTTTTGGGAAAAGTAATCGGCAGAAAATGTTGGCTGGTGCCATTGTTGACTTTTCGGGTAGTAATCTCAGAATTAAGGACTGAATCGCCGTTCATTTTGAGAATCTGATAGACGAAATCAACAGTATCAATCTCTTGATAAGCATAAAATTCGAAAAAAGCGAAAAAACCGTCAGACAAGTTGCCGATATTATCGCTTAAATGAGGAGTAATGATAAATTTACCATTATTTTCCTCAATAGAACTAACAAGCATTATGCCACTTAGCGAAAATGGATACTTGACGAAATCGATAATAGTAATTACTCTTGATTTTTTATAGCTGCTTTTTGAAAACAAATCAGTAACTACAGCTTCAATTTCATAGACGCCGGGCTGCAAATTGAATATGGTCTGGGAAATGTCGAATTTGCCTGTGCCGCCGTTTGCAGCAAAATAGTCTTTTTCGGATAATTGAAATACTTTCTGTTCTTCTTTTACTTTTTTATTGTTTTGGTCAAGGATTTTGATATTAATCTCGTATTTCGCTCCATAAAGCTCGTTCGATTTAACGAAATACAAAGCGCTGTAAGGAACCATAACAAAAACATCCATTCTTGCGCTTTGGGCACTGTCGCTATTAAAGCATATGGCATCGAAATAAATCTCTTTGCCGGATGGCATTTCTTCAGGTTGAGAAAATATTTCATTATAGCAAATGATTAACATTATTATCGAAATTATTATCGAAAACAATAGCGCTCTTTTAA
Organism: uncultured Hyphomicrobiales bacterium; assembly: GCA_964386275.1. Taxonomy (GTDB): domain Bacteria; phylum Bacteroidota; class Ignavibacteria; order Kapaibacteriales; family UBA2268; genus CAYLSY01. The sequence goes on along the minus strand of CAYLSY010000005.1, from coordinate 12,072 downwards.
AGCAATATTTTTTCATATTTTACCTTGAAATGTAGCATCGAAAAACATAATATACGGATTAATTCAATAATTCTTGTTTATTGGACGTCTTTAAGTTAGTTTTGTTTAACATTTTTTATTACTATCAATATTTCTGATGGATACTAATAACTTTTCAAACGAATCTCAACCCAAAATCGAACAAAATGAATATTCTCCGGGTTTATATTTTCTGTTGACGCTGCTTAAATACAAATATTTAATTATCATAATAACAACGCTGGTTACTGCTGCCGCGGTATTCATTGCGCTAAAAATGCCGGATTGGTATTCTTCAACGGTAACTCTATTGCCACCACGCAACACCAGCTCTTTTATGTCCAACGCATTAGGCAATATTTCAACAGCATTAAAGGATTTCGGAATTACAAAAATTGGTAGCAAATCGAACGACCCGACCTATAGTTTTGCGAGCGTGCTCGAGAGCAGAAACGTAAAGGACAGTATAATCAAACGCTTCAATTTACGTGAAGTTTATGAAGCACAAGACCTTAAAGAATCCGAATTACGCAAGGCATTCGAAGAAAATGTAGAAATCAAACTTGACCCCGAAGGTTATTATTCAATCACAATATGGGATAAAGACCCTAATAGAGCAGCAGAAATAGCGAATGCTTATTTTTTCATTGCCAATGATTATGTCCAAGTAGTATATCGGCAGGAAGCCGCTCTCAATTTAGGGCATTTGGAAAAAAGAGTCGCTCAGGTGGATTCTCTTATAAAATTATACGGCGATTCTTTAAGTGCATTTTCAAGGAAATACGAACTGTTTTCACCGGACGAGCAAGCCGCTAATTACGGAAAGGCATTAGCCGAAATTCAAGCCGAAAAAATAAAGCAAGAAATTATCTATGATGCCATGGTATTAAAGTTCGGTGAATCCGACGTTGCTGCACAAGCTCAAAAGCAATTGATTAGCAATTTTAATGACAAGATACAAGCGCTAAAAAGCGAACCCGGTTTTGCAGGGAATTTTGCGCTTTCGAACGCCACTTCCGTAGGTGTCGAGTATATAAGATATTTAACGGAATTCGAGACATTTTCAAAAGTCAAAGCGTTCCTTTTGCCGGTTCTCGAAGAAGCTCGTCTTGAGCAAGTCAAGATGTCGCAGGCTCTTTTCGTTCTCGACGAGGCAATTCCCGCTGACAAAAAATCGCGACCCCGTCGCTCGTTAATAGTAGCCGCCGCTTTTGCCGGCGCCCTGGCTTTTTCAATTCTATGCTCTTTTTCTATCGAAGGAATTAGAACAACGCTCCGCAAATATAAAGAACATAAAGCAACTCTTTAATTGGAAAAGAACTTGGGCAATCTGCAGTTAAACGATTCCGCCATTCAAGGCGATATATTGAAAATGCCTTTTCGCATTTTAATAATTGCGGGATTTCTCCTTATTTCAATTCTTACGGTTTTTGTAAGCTCTCAAACCAACAATGCCTTAATTAACCTTATCGTTCCATTTGGAATAGCGGTTTTGTGCTTGTTTTTTAAATATCCGAAGCTATGGGTTTTTTTCTTATATGCTTCTTGCGGCTACTTTATTTTAGATAATTCAACCGATGTATCGGTGATGGACTATCTTTTCACTGTTTTTTATATAGGCGGGTTATTGATTTGGCTATTTTGGACAGTAATGGTCAAAAGGGAGAAGATTATTGAAAACATAGCCGATTGGTTCCTCCTTGCATATTTTGTTTTATTGCTGCTCAATTTAGCTGTTTCTCTTGCCAATGGCACCGATTTACTACTTTGGCTCAGGGAATACTTAATCAGAATGATAGTATTAATCGTTTTCCCGGTAAAATATATCCTTAAAACAAAGAAGGATTATTACACTGCATTAACTATATTAGGATTAACGGTTGTATATTTCACTTATCATATATCCTCAAACTTTATCACGAATACCATGAGCGTCGTTAAGGATTATTTCCAGATGGGCATGGTTAGCCGATTTGCCGATATATTTTTTGGAATATCGTCAATAGCCGGTATTGTTTTGATGTTCTATTCAAAAAAGATAATCTCAAAAGTAATTATTCTGTGTTTCGAAATTATTTTCATCGGAGGCTTGGTCGTTATAATGAACCGCTCTCAATGGGTGTCATTCATAGCGGCTATGCTTATTTTGCTTGTCTTTTACTTCAATTTCAAACAAAGACTAAATGTATTCATCATGCTTGCAATTGCCGCTTTCAGCATATTTCTCCTAAGTAATTTTTTCCTTAAATCATATGCTGATTTTTATTTTACTGTGTTGGAAAAAAAGTTTATTTCAACAACCGAAGGGAAAAGAGACCCTTCAATAAAAGTTCGTTTTTACGAATACCAAGAAATAACAAAAAAAATTGAGCAATCTCCGATTGGCGGACATGGCATGGGCTCATCTTATTCTTACTTTCAACCTTTGGCGAACGTTACTCATACTTCAACTTTTACTCATAACGGATATTTAAACAATATATGGCGAATAGGAACGCCATTGTTTTGCTTCTATTTGTTCTTTATTATTTATTATATGATAAAGGCATTTTATCTTGCTTTTATAGACAAAAACAACTATTTCAAGCCGTTTTTATTAATAGGCGGCATTGCGTTGTTCGATATTGTAATCAGCAGCATGGTATCGGATATGTTTCATCAGCGCGAATCATACTTTGCAATTTCTATTTCTATAGCATTAATTAGCTTTTCGGAAAGAGAATTACGTAAAATGAACCTGCTGAAATATCCGCCTCTTAGGACAATTATTTACAAGCGGAAAACTTAAGATTCAACCTTTCAAATAACAAGCTATCCACGCCTGAGAGTAAGACAAGAATCCGTATGTCTTTTGGATTTGCTCGAACCAGCGGGAATGATAATCATACCTGACAACATCGAAAATAATCAGGTCGCCGCTTTGGGCACCATAATATTCCAATTGGTCAACTGTAAAAGTATAGCTGCCGGTGTCGGGTATGGGCTGAGCCGTACGGACGAAAGTCGTATAATAACCGTCGCTTATATAGAAATTTATCGTTACATAACCGCCTTCGACCGGATTTCCCCAACGAACAATTAAATCCTGAGCGATAGAAAATGTATCTGGTTTCGATTTGCTTCCACTGCCGTTATTGATGGATAAAGGCAGCAAATCGTTGCGGAATCTTAATGTGTCAATTACTTCTATATTTTGTGGCGTTGTAATTACGAGAATTGCCGAATCGAGATACGTATAAACCGAATCTTTCCAATTATTATGCATAATATATCGTGGAATAATATTATCAGAACCGGAATTAATCACCGATGGAATTTCAATTCCATCGAGTGTCAACGCATTATTTATTACCAAGGAATCCGCTCCTTCTTTAAACATTGCAGTCAGTCCGCAACGAGGTCTTTCCGTCTTTTTGTTATAGTATGCAAAGTCGTTTTCTGCCGGGCTTACGCCATAGAAAATGAATCCATCCAAGTCGATAAGATTTTCATCTGTCAAATCCTTTATGCCCAGAGCCACAATCGGAGAATGGTTTTGATTGCCGATTTGCCATTCATAAGAAATTAATGAACGAACGCCTCCGTAAAATGTCCAACGTGTTGGCTGAATATCAATGTTACTATCGCTGCAAGAGCTTATCCCCATGAATAGGAAAAATGTAAACAACGGTAAGTATTTGATTTTCTTAATATTGTTTCTCATAATACTTATTTGAATGATTGATTTAAATGCGCCTTAGTGTTATTTGATAGACTCTTTCAGAGCTAAAATAGTTACATTCCGAGTTGATTTATTTTTATAAGTTTATAAATTTCAATGTATTTCGAAATACTCTCAAAAATCATACCGAAAATTTTTCAAAGAGACAACAATTGCTTATATTAGTATTGGTTTTAATTGAACTATTAAGAAACAATGCTGCAATGACACTGCTCAACAATATATTGATTGACGACGAAGTATTATCTTCGAAATTTCTTTGCGATTTAAAGCGTTGCAAGGGAGCTTGCTGCACATTCGAAGGCGACCGCGGCGCACCGCTTTTGGACGAAGAAGTCTCGGAAATGCAAAAGAATCTCGATGCGGCGATGCAATATTTATCGCAAAGAAATATCAATTATATCGAAAAACACGGCTTCGAAGAAGGCTCGCCGGGCAATAAAGCGACGGTCTGTATTTCGAGACGAGATTGCGTTTTTGTCTTTTACGAAGACGATATTGCAAAATGCGCTTTCGAAAAAGCATATTTCAATGGAGAATCTGATTTCCGGAAACCGGTTTCGTGCCATTTGTTCCCAATCAGGCATTCACGTTATGAGAATAATTACATATATTATTGCGTTATCGACGAATGCAAGCCCGGTAGAAAACTCGGCTCCGATACAAATACAGCGCTAATCGAAAGCCTGAGGGAAGCATTAATAAGAAAATTCGGCGAAGATTTTTATAAACTTCTTGTAAAATCCATAAAATAAGATTAAATTTAATTAATAATAGGTGAAAGCCTTTTAATAAATAAACTAACTGAGCAAATTCGTATGAAACTATCATTAGACATGAGAATGGCGCTGTCGCAAACATTAACGCCACAGCAAATACAATACCTGAAATTACTCCAGCTGCCAGTTATGCAGCTCGAACAACAAGTAAGACAGGAAATTGAACAGAATCCCATGCTCGAAGAAAGCAGTTCAGACGATACACTCATGATTTCAGAATCTGAATTTGATGACGAACAATATCAACCGACTGATGAGCATATACACGAAATAAAGGATGGAGTTGATTTCGACGAAGAGTATCAATCGCCGAAATCAATGATTGACGACGAAGGTGACCCGTTCGAGTTCTATAAGCTTGTTTGGCAGGATTCGGAGGACACAGCCGGTAAAACCAGAGCAAATTATAGCGATGACGAAGATTCCGAACCTTATCAAATAAGGTATCATACAAGTTTTATTGAAGATTTGCTCGCTCAATTTCGTCTTTTGCACTTATCCGAAGAGCAATACTTGCTCGGCGAGCAGATTATCGGCAACCTTGACGATGACGGCTATTTGCGCCGCGATTTGCAAGATATTGTGTATGAAACAAACGAAAGAATTGCCGAAATTAATCACGAACACAGAAGCGAACTATCAAAATTAGCAAGCGAAGGAAACGAAACCGTTAATCCGGCAAAAATGTTTGCCGTTTCCAGTAACCTACTTGCTTTAATGGATATTAAAGATACTCTAACAAACGACGATAAAGCCGATTCGAACATAATTGAGGAAAATTCTTCCGGACAACCGGCGCTTGAATACAATGAATTAAGGGAAGTTGGATTAGCCGATGCCGAAACCGTTTTGTCCCACATCCAGCGGCTCGACCCTCCGGGAGTGGCATCGCGCACAATACAGGAATGCCTGCTTGCGCAATGCAGGATTATCCGTAAGCCTAATGCAGCGCAAAAACTTGCGACCGAAATACTCGAAAAAGCGTATGACGCTTTCGTTATGAAGCATTATAACGTAATATTAAAGCAATTCGAAGTATCCGAAGAGTATTTGCGGCAAGCGCTCGATGTGATTCGCCGTTTGAACCCCAAGCCGGGCGGCAGGGAATATCAATCGGAAATCAATGCCGTTACTCCCGATTTTATTATCGAGCGCGACGACAAGGACGATTTGATTATATCGGTGAACGATGCTCGAATACCCGCATTGAAGCTGAACAAAGCTTACGAAAAGCTGAAACGCGAAGCTCGATTTAAACATTTCAACAAGGACACTCGCGATTGGATTCGCAATAAGTACGAAGAGGCGAAGTTCTTGATTCAAGCTATCCGACAGCGTAAAAACACAATGCTGAAAGTAATGACCGCAATCGCAGGTTTGCAAAAGGAATTCTTCTTCGATGGTCCATCGTCGCTCAAGCCATTGATTTACAAGGATGTTTCGGAAAATACCGGATTGGATATTTCAACCGTTTGCCGCATTGTTAATGGGAAATACGTTCAGACTGATTTCGGAACTTTCGAGCTGAAATATTTCTTCAGTGAATCGCTTCCGAATGAAGACGGCGAGGAAGTCTCAACGACGGTAATTAAGCAGATTATCAAAGAAATTGTAGACACCGAACCGAAAGGGAAACCTTTCAGCGACGAAAAAATCGGCAAGGAATTGAAAAAACGCGGCTATAACGTGGCGCGACGCACAGTAGCAAAATACCGCGAGCTGCTGCGTATTCCTGTCGCCCGCTTGAGGAAAGAATTGTGAGATATAAATTTTTGCAAAGTGTTAAATAAATACAACAAACATTGAAACCGGTAGAAATATTCGCAAAACTCGAAAAGCGCACAAGACCATTGTTTGCAGCTTTGCCGCCGCAATTGGCGGCTTATTTATTTTCAACCGGCAGGCGGTTTTTTATTGACGTATTCATCAATACCGAGCCAAAGAAAATACACCTTCCCGAAGTATTAAAGCGTAAATGCTGGAATATTGACTTTCAAAGCCCGCTAATGAATGCCGCTGGCATGTTTAAAAACGGCTTAGGCTATAGCATCGCCGTCAACTCAGGCTCCGGCGCATTCCTTGCCGGCACTTCGACATCGAGGCAACGGGACGGCAACTGCAAACTATCGATACTGCATCCTTTTGCGGCATTTCCAAAATCAGCTGCATCGCTGAATTGGATGGGACTTCCAAACGAAGGCAATATTGCTATGGCAAAGATACTTTCGGAAATCGAAAAGCAGCCCGGATGTCCAATAGGAGCGAGTATTGCCGCTTCGCCTGATGTTCAGCCCGATATTGCGTTAATTGAACTCATCGAAGGCTTGAAGCTATTCGACAAGGCTGGTGTTGATTTCATAGAAATAAACGAAAGTTGCCCAAACGTTGCCCACGACTACGATATCGACCGAGCGACCGGCTTGGACAAGGCGCTGCTTTGCAGGTTGGAAGCTGTTTCTGACGGTTTCCTGAAAAAGCGTAAACGCAATTTGCCGGTAATACTTAAATTATCGAACGATACTGATGAGTCATTAGTAAAAAATATGCTCGAAACTGCAGTAGCCTTGGATTTCGACGGTATTAACTTCGGAAACACTTCTACTCGCTACGGGGAAGTTCTTCAGGAAATAAAGCCCGAAGAGCGTCGTTTGTTCGACTACTTTTCATCTACTTTCGGAGGCGGAATAAGCGGTAAACCCCTTAAAGCAAGCTCGGCAAACCTTTGCCGAAAAGCTGCGGCAGCTATTGAAGCAATACGTCCAAACAAAGAGTTTCATCTCATCCGTACCGGAGGTATATCGAGCGCAAAGGATTTACTCGAATCGGATGAATGCGGCGCATCACTCAGCCAATGGTTTACTGGTTTCTTCGAGCGCTTTTCCATTGATGGATTCAGTCTTTACGAAAACCTTTTCAACTCTTTTGTTGATTTAAAAGAAGCAAAGCATTGAAAGTAGCCGACCATATCGATAAAATTTTTTGGTCGTTCGCCGACAAGATGCTTTTTGTCGGTTTTGGCATTGTTTCCCTTTTTCAAATGCGGGCAATGGACCCGGGCGAACTTGGGCTTTTTGCCTTGCTAATCAATATGCACACATGGGTGTTCGTTCTCGGCGATTCTTTTGCGCTGCAAAATATAATTCAATTCGGCGCAGAAAAAGAAAACCGCGGAAAAGTTAACCTGATAGCATTGATTTTGCTGTTGATATTATGTCTTATATCGATTATTCTTGTGCTGCTTCTTGGAAACTGTGCAGCTGAGCTTTTTTCAGAGCCAAGGTTCAGCGATGTGGCTTTGGCGCTGCCGATTCTGACGTTTTTGACCATTCCAAGAGTCTTTACCATAAAACTAATGTATCGCGACAGCCGGATGCACGAGATTTTCTTTGCCAATTTAGCGTTTTTTGGAACGATGACCGCACTTACTATTTATTACTTAAAAACCAAGCCAGCGCTTAGTTACGAAGATTTAATCCTGATTTATTACATTGGAACAGCAGTAAGTTCGGCTCTCGGAATAATTTTGAAATTGCCTCAAATCCGCTTTTCGCTTGCCGGAGACATTAGAATCAAAGCCATGTTCGGCTTTTCCACACCGGTTACTCTTGCGAGCATACTCAATTATGTGCCGCGTCTGTTTGATGTATACATTGTTCAATTCTTTTTTTCGACATCGACCGTCGGTGTTTATTACCTTGCCAAAAACCTTTTTCGAGTATTCGACGAAGCCTTAAGCGGCTCAATGGGTTTGGTTTACCCAGCGGCTGTAAGATTGATTGCCTCCCAAGATGAAGCTGGATTGAAGGATTTGGCAAGTAAAGCTTTGTCGTTTTTGTTGATGGCGTTTCTCGCTGCAGTTCTATTGATTGAATTGGGCTTTGGCGAATTCTTCATTCACTTGTTCATGCCTGAAAAGTATTATGCGGCAGTCGGACAATTAAACCTGCTGGCGCTTGCAGCAATCGGTATGCCATTCATTATCATTTCGGCAATAATCAATGCATCCGGAAAATCAGCAACAGTTCTTGCTTTCGTAACCGTATCGGTTGTTGCAAATATTTTTGCGTTATTTGCGATCGGCTTTTTGGGGGATGCGGCTTTGGTGCCTTTAGGGCTTGTCGCTTATAATTATATTTTAGCTGCAATACTCTATTATTATGCCGTAAAGCATTATAAATTCAATATATTAATATTGTTCCGCGCAGTTAAGGATTCCATTTCATTTATTAAGAATAAACTCGAATCGAAGACATAAAGGTTGGGAATTTGCAGTTAATATCTTATTTTTGTAAGTTTTTCACGTTATTTGATGAGATGGCAATTACCCTTTTCATGCGTTAACAATGTGCATTGAAAGAAACATGTGCATAAATTAATAAAATTTTTTTTCTTTATTTTTGAAAAGAATTGAAGTTCAAAATAGATGATAAACCGTAACGTACTCTTCATAGCTTATTATTTTCCACCGCTCGGTTTGAGCGGAGTGCAACGAACTCTTAAATTTGTTAAATACTTGCCCGATTATAATTGGACTCCGCACGTATTGACCGATACTCCGAAATCCTTTTATGCTTATGACGAATCGATGCTCAACGAACTCGACGGCAAAAGCGTTGAAATATATAGAACTTTACCTAAAAAAGGCGGAGCAGTTTCAACAGACATGGGGAAAATCGTAAAATTTCCTTCCTATTTCAAACAAAAACTCGGGCGCGCATTTCTGCAGACTTTCTATCAGCCAGATAGGTTTATTAAGTGGAAGAAGCAGGCTGTCAGGCTTGGCGAGGAAATTATCTCGTCCCACGATATTCATACAATATATGCGACTGCGCCGCCATTTACAGATTTTCTTGTCGCTTTCGAGCTTAGCCAAATCACAAAAATTCCGTTCATTGTTGATTATCGCGACGTGTGGCTCGATAACCCGTTCCATTTTTATGCTACTCCGTTTCACAAGATGTATGCAGCTAATCTTGAAAAGAAAATTTTGACATATGCCGAGAAAATCATTGTAACCACTCGTCATACGAAGGAATTGCTGCTTAAACGATATAAATTCATATCGCATGATGACATCTCGATAATTCCTCATGGTTGGGACCCTGAGGATTTCGATTTATGCCGCGGCACGAAGCCAAACCCGAATCGCTTTACTATTACTCACTCCGGTGTTTTTCAGGATAACCGGACGCCATATTATTTTCTGAAAGCATTGTCGAATTGCGTGAAGAACAGCTCGGCGTTGCGAGCTAATGTGGAAGCAAGGTTCATCGGCATTCTAAGGCAAAGGCATATCAAATTGTTCAAGAAGCTGGGATTGCAGGACGTGGTCAAGAATTACGGCTATTGCAGTCATGTCGAAACAGTCAAGCATTTGCTCGAATCTGATGTGTTATGGCTTTGGATGCTCGATACGATTCGTTCGCCCGGTAAGCTTTACGAGTACTTCGGCGCTCGCAAGCCGCTTATAGTTTCGGCACCGGATGGAATAATCCGCCGCACAGCGCTGGAAACTAAAGTTGCCATTGCGACCGAACCGAAGGATGTGAAAGCTATCGAAAAGGCAATCATGACCTTTTTCGAAATGTGGCAAAGCCGTAGCCTGCCCCAAATTTCTGAAGAATACTCTAACCTTTACAACCGTAAGACGTTGACCGGGTTATTGGCTAAGGATTTGGCGCTTGCTTCCGAAGTGTAATGTAGCTTTGATTATGGGACAACAGTCGCTTTGCCGCTTATTTCAACCTTAGCGGTTTCGGGGTCGGTCGTTTTGAATCTGATTTTACAATTGATATCGCCGATTTTCTCCGGCTTCAGCGTCGCGGTTAGGACATATTCATCGTTGGCTTTTAATACGTCGTTTTCTTTCATGCTTACAATCATATCCGCCGGTTCGAATTGTATTTCCTTGAAATATACATCCTGATTTGTCATGTTAGTGATGACAATCTTGTAGCTTGATTCCTTGCCCAGATGGATTTGCCCAAAGCCTAAGTATTTCTTAGGAAAGAAAGTTAACGCAGTAATCACCTCGCACTTCAGATTTAATACAAATTTTTCATTATCTGGGTCGTTTGTCATAATATCAATGGTTTTATGCACTGATTTGGGAGTTTGCCCCGGGTTCAGCGTAACGTCAAGAGTTGCAAAACCACCCGGTTCGATTCTGTCGCGGTCGAGCGGCGCAGCGGTGCAGCCACAGCTTACTTTCACTTTTGAAACGACAAGAGTATCCTCGCCGTCGTTGAATAGTTTGATTTTTGCGTTTAGAGGCACATCTTCGGGACGAATTTTTCCCCAGTCGTAAGTATCGCCGCATTCGACGCGAAGTTTTGCCCTGCTGGCGCTTTCGCACGATTCAGCTGTTATAAAGAAAATCAGAGCTGCAAGCGGTAATAATAGGATTTTTATTTTCATAGCAAATTATTATTGTGAATACAACATATTATTTGACGAAAATCAGACATAAATAATTTAAACTGTAAGTTTATTTAAATTCACGTCTTATACATTCGCTTAGTGGCAACTGCCATCATTAATCGCAATACTATCGATTCAACCGAAGAAGGGTTCCGAACAAGCTGGAAAGGGGTTGAATCGATTCAATTTACCACTTCTTATACCTAAAGAAAATCATGCTCGAAATAACAGATATTAATGCAAGGCCGAGAATTATCCAAAAGGCATAAGGGTGCCCCGAAAGCGGGATTCCGACGTTCATCGAAAATGCGCTGACAACGAAAGTCGGCACCATAATACTAATAGTAATGATATTCAGCGTTTTCATCAAGATATTCAAGTTGTTGCTGACGATAGAAACGCGGGCATCCATCATCGACGCAAGAATGTCCGAATACATGCGGGCTTGCTTTAGGCATTGATTGTTGTCGATGATAATATCTTCAAGGAACTCATGCTCGTCCTCGCTGAAGTCGAATTTGTTCGAGAAGTTGCGTATTTTTTGGATGACGACTTCGTTCGAATTGATGGCGTTCAGGTAGTAAACCAAGCTTTTTTCGAGGGTAAACATGTTGATTAAGTATTTGTTGCCCATCGATTCGTTGATTTTATGCTCCAAATCGTCCGAAACCATATTGATAATGCGCAAGTGGTCGAAGAAATGATAAATCTTGCGGTAAATAATCTTGAGCAGCACGTCGTTCAAAGACCAAACCCTTTGGAACTGCTTGCCTTCGAACAGTGTGATTTCTTCGGATGAAACGATAATCAGCTTGTTTTTGAACCAAAAGATACCCATCGAGCCGACTTTAAAGAAAAATTGATTTTCGGCGGAGTAGTTCTTGGGAATCTTAGCAATAATTGCAATATGGTCCTCTTCGAATTCCAGACGGGATTGCTCATCGGGGTGGAGGCTCGAGTTCAAGGTGTGTTCGTCGAGGTTAAATTTGTCGACAAGGATTCTTTTTTCGGTTTCGTCGGGGTTTATATAAACTCTTATCTGGCTTTGCTCCTCGCTGCATTCGACAATTCTGTTTTCCGATAAGTAATAATTTGTCAGCATATCTATTACCCCTTTCCGAAAAATGAGATACA
>CAYLSY010000004.1:1837-22828 GCA_964386275.1 uncultured Hyphomicrobiales bacterium | reverse complement strand
CAATTATATATAAACAATATAACAAAAACACTCAAAAAGTTTCAACCAAGATGAAGGTTATTGATATTAACCCAGTTACAAAATTTCTAAATTTATTCAATCGTTCAACTCCACTATTTGCGACAAGAATATCTTTTTTAATTTGTCTTGCTTTAGCTGTTTTTGGGATTCTAATCGGCTTGAGCGAAGGCTCTTTAGCTGTGCAGACAAACGGTTTAATTGCAGCAATAGACGTATTAAACTCGCTTCTATTTATAGCGGCTATCAATCAAAGCATTCGTCAGCCAGACTATGTTTTCAATTACGGATATGGAAAGTATGAGAGCCTTGCGGTGCTTTCAAGCGCAATTTTACTAATCGTCATCCTTGTTTATACATTAATAGAAGCCATTTCTGATTTCGGCTCTCCGAAGCCGATGGGTAATCATAATGTGCTGTTGCTGCTTTCGGGAGGCTCTTTTATTTGCATGGTTTTTATGGCAAAATATTTAAAGAAAACCGCTAAAAGATTTCATATTCCGATGATTGAATATGATTCTGCATTGTGGCTCACTGACAGCTATTTCGAAATTGGAGTATTCATCAACCTTTTAAGCGGAAAATTACTTACGGCTTTCGGTTATGATAGTTTGGCTAAAATAATCGACTCGAGCAGCGCTATAATTCTTATTTTTATTGCCCTATATGTGCCGATGAAACATGGCAAAGATGCACTCGACCAATTGCTCGACAGAACTTTGCCCGAACAAATACAGTTTGATATTATTGCTGTCATTGCCGAAAATTTCAACAGGATGTGCGAGTTTAAAACCGTTCATACCAGAAAAAGCGGCAAGGATATTTTTATTGAATTGGATATTGTTATGCCATATGATTTCACATTGGAACAAATTCATTCTCTCGAAAAGGATATACAATCGTCGTTAACAACAAAATATCCTACTTCTTATGTCCGTCTTTACTTTACACCTTGCGGAAGGGACTGTCTGCATTACGGCAAAGATACATGTCCGATTAAAGCTGCAAACAAAATGAAATGATGAAAAAAATGAACAGAAGAGACTTACTAAGAGCCATTGGAGTATTTTCAACGGGATTATTCCTGAACAACAGGGCTAATCCAACACTATTGGCGAATAATCAGGTGCAGCCCGATGACACTACAAGCCAAATCTTTGCCAGATTGAAGAGCATAATAAAAAAAGAAAAATGGCAATCACTCAAAATTGGCGATATAATCGGCAAAACCGGATTATTTTTTGTCGATACTCCATATGTCGGCGGCACACTTGATACCACACCGAAAGAGCAGTGTGTCGTCGACCTTTCCGGCATGGATTGCGTTACTTTTTTCGAAAATTCATTATGTATCGCAAGAATAATCCAAAAATCGAAATTATACTTAAATTCTTTAATAGAAGAAGTTACTTTTACACGCTATAGAAACGGAAAAATTGAGGATTATTCTTCCCGATTGCACTATACTTCGGATTGGATTACAGATAATGTCCAAAAAAAAGTTATCGAAGACGTTACCGACAGCATCGCCAGAAATATTTATCCCAAAGGGGCAAAACCTGTCCAGTTCAATGTAACATTTATGTCCGAAAATCCCCAGTATTACAAGGCATTACAGAATGATAAGACTCTTGTTGAAAAAATTTCACATTATGAATCAGAAATTCGAAAGAGAACGTATTTTATAATTACTATCGATAAAATTAAATCAATAGAAAAATTCTTGAAAACTGGCGACATAATCGCGATAGCTACATCAAAAAAGGGTTTGGACTATAGTCATACCGGTTTGATATTTGTTGACGATGAACAAATTGCTCACTTTTTGCATGCTTCGACTAAAACAAAAAAAGTAACTTTAGACATCGCAATCTCAAAATATGTCGAGCAAAATAGTTCAAATATCGGAATATCAGTATTAAGACCACTCGAAGTATAAAACATACAGCTTTTCAAATCAATGAATCTCAAAAGAGTAATTCAAATAAAAAACGTACCTTTCACTCCGGGTCCGGTTGTATATTGGATGAGCCGCGATATGCGAGCCACGGATAATTGGGCGGCGCATTTTGCGCAATTATTGGCGACAGAGCGAAATTCGCCATTAATCGTCATTTTCTTTTGTTTCGAGGAATATCTCGGCGCAAAAAATGATTTTTTCACGTTTATGATGAGCGGTTTAAACGAAACGGCTTCCGAATTTGAGTCATACTCTATTCCGTTCATCTTAAAAAAAATTAAAACAAAGCAAGATATTTTATACTCGCTTGTTGAATTAAAACCTTCAGCGTTAATAGTCGATTTCGACCCTTTAAGGCCTAAAATCGAGATGAAGGAATATGTAAAGAACAGATTAAATGCGGATATTTTCGAAGTTGATGCGCACAACATAGTACCATGCCAAGTTTGCAGCGACAAGCAAGAATACGCCGCATATACCATCAGACCCAAAATCATGCGTTTATTACCTGAGTTTATGGATGAACCTGCTCAAATGACAACACATGTTTTTAATAATCAAATAAATATCATCAAAATAGAAGTATCAGCCGATTCATTGACGAACCTGCCGAAAGCCGGCGCCATAGCCGCTAAAGAACGCCTTCAGCGCTTTATCCAAGATAAGCTTGAAAATTACGCTGAATTACGAAATAATCCGTCTATTGACGCAACATCGGGATTGTCGCCTTATCTGCATTTCGGGCAGATTTCAGCCCAAAGGGTCGCCATTGAAGTATTCAATTCCAATGCAAATGAGCGTTCAAAAGCTGTATTCCTTGATGAATTAATTATTCGAAGGGAACTGGCTGAAAATTTCTGCTTTTATAATAAGAATTATGACAATTTCGATGGTTTTAATTCTTGGGCTAAAGAAACCTTGAACAAGCACAGAAGCGATAAACGAGAGTATATTTACAGTATCGATGATTTCGAAAACGCAAATACTCACGATAAAATATGGAATAACGCCCAATCGGAAATGATTCGCTCAGGCAAAATGCACTCATATTTGCGTATGTATTGGGCAAAGAAGATACTCGAATGGTCGGCAACTCCAGAAGATGCTATGAAAACAGCAATATATTTGAACAACAAATATGAACTCGACGGCAGAGACCCTAACGGCTATGCAGGAATAGCTTGGAGCATTGGCGGAGTTCACGATAGGCCTTGGTTCGAACGAAAAGTATTTGGAAAAATAAGGTATATGAATGAAAATGGTGTGAAAAAGAGGATGAACAATAAAAAAAGCCGCTTGTAAAAAATACAAAGCGGCTTTTTTTTGAGGTAATATTTTATTTTATAACGTTCAATAACTTTGTAACTGATTGATTACCATCGGTTAATGTATAGTAATAAGTACCGCTGATTAAGTTGAATTCATCAACATTGAGCGAATAAGAATGAACGCCCGTCGAAATGAAACCGTCAAAAAGCATAGCAACTTGTTCGCCAAGCGAGTTATAAAGAGCTAACTTGACATTGCCGGGTTTGTTTACTGCAAAAGTAAACGAAGCGCTGTTTTGAACCGGATTCGGGACAACATCGCCCAATTGGAATGAGCTTTCGGGAGCAGGGTTCGGTTCGACGCCGGATTGAACCAATGAAACTTTGCGTGAGCGAACTTGCATCCAAGTGTCAATACATCTTTGAAAGATAGCTGCGTCGTAATTCTTACTGCCCCTTGCTTCTTGCGTAGGATATGCTAAAATGGAGTATAAGTTTATTAGTGGAATATTTTCCAAACTTGGAACGATGTCAGGAATTTCGGTGCCTTTAATAAACGCTGCTTCATCACCGGTAAACGGTACTTTATCGATAAGAGTCCATGTATCATCATTAGTTATATGTCTATAAGCAAAATTTAACTTATTGCCGTAAACAGAATCTGGGTCAACCTGTACGTCATTTTCGGTCCAAAGTCCAGGGTTGTATACTAGATGCATGACGTTATTGTAATCAACATCAATCCATTTTGCAACTAAGTATTGGCCGTCTTTTGTTATTGATAATTGAATTTCGTTACCTATCGGGTGTGGAATAATAGAATCCTTGACAACACCATCAACTTCGCTTACGTCTCTAAATACGTTAAAAGTATAGTATTCTATTTCGTTCATGGGAGCGTCGGCGCCAATGTAATAAAAATCAAGAGGGGCAATAAACTTAATTGGCTGCCATACATTATTTACTTTACTTACTTCAGCCAAAGTAACTCCCCAGTTATTAATGTCTTCGTCCCACACAACTATTCTTGTGATAAACGAGAAAGAATTTGCACCAGTAACAACAAAACCTTCAGGACGATATGGCAAAATCCTGCCGTCATCCATACCTTCATTTTGTGCATATTGAGTTATTAATGTGCTATCCATTATTTCCCATGCTGACCATGTATTACCTCCATTAGTAGATATTGTTACGCCAGGAACTCTTTCCGAGTATGTGGCTCTGGGTTCAAACAAATTGGTAGCGATGGCATACAATTTATTCGGATTAGTAGGGTCGGGTTTTACATAGATTTGGTCTTTGTATGTATATTTCTTCGGTTCATCTGTTTGCCAGAAATTTGTATAATTCCATTGATCTGGAACAATCCAGAATTGATCGTTCAGGCCATTTTTTGTGATACCGTAGTTACTCGTATTATAATTTTCGTCATTTAACATACTTCCATATGTATAGAAATAATGCTCATCATCTGATACTCTATATCCGAATGCTTTTTGGATATACCAATTTTGGCCGAAAACATTATCTGCGCTTTTATAAATGTATCTATCTGTTGCTCCGCCATGTTTAGTCTCGCAGAATAAGCCGCCCTGAAAATCCAATTTAGTAGTAGCAAGATTATGTTTATAAATCGGTGAGTATAAGAATATTTGCGAGCTGCCTACGTCATCATTGCCGTATAAGTTGACCACAGCAATTGAAGGGTTAAAGCAAATACATCCGGTATCGACAGTCATTAGAATATTGCCGGACCAGTTATCGCCATTTTCGGGGCTCCAGTAATATTCAAATGCCGAAAAGTAATCATATTGCGATGTTTCGTCATGATTTGCGTAAAGGTTAGTTACTCCATAAAACAAATTGCCGGAAATCGGTTCGTATGCAAACGGCTGATTGTCGTCGAAATGCGAACGGCTGCCGTGAATTGTATCGATAATTTTGTATTGACTTGCGCTGACATACATTGGCGATAGTTTTTTACTACCATCGGTGTAAGTCTTTTTGGCTTCAATGCTTTTTGTTATTGTGGGTTTCTGGTTCGGCTTGTTGACCTCTTTTTTGAAGTCAATATTGCCTGCAATCAAGCTTACAGGAATCGCCGCAAGCAAGAAAATGAGAAATAGTTTTTTCATCGCACGCTCCAATTATTATTGTAAAATACTTTTTGTAATCATTTTAGAAAACAAAGTTACTTCCATTTTTTTAATTTTCAAAAATAATTTGAAAATTTTATCCTTTTCAATATTCATAGCGACATTTATCAATATATATATTACTTTGCAGTAATATACTTGTTTCAATCGTATAGCTTAGACACAATGAATTGATGAAAAGTTACATGAATGGGGTGTTTTTTCGAGATATTCGAGATATTAATGAATAATATTAGAAAAACAATAGTAAATAATAAAATATAAATTTAATTATACAATTTAATTTTTCTGTCATTCCGTCGTTCTTTTTAAATAGAATTAGTAAAAAAAATGTTATTTTTACAATTTTATATTAACAAATATTGCGTATTATGTTTGAGCACATCATTGAGAATAAGATAATTTTTATTTCGGAATACCTCGAAGATAATAATCAGTATGTAACGTTGCAAAGCGTTCTATCAAACACGGATATTCATAGTTACGTCAGGAAATATTTCGATGCAGAATCCGATTGGTTGCTTTATCAAGAAAGAGTAGCTTTGCAAAATCATGTTAATTTCGATTTTCAATCCGACGAAGCTTCGCAATTAATTGACGATTTAATGTCATATATGAAGCAAAACGCCCGATTCACTCGTAAAAGCATTCAACAAATAATCGGCGCATCGGTTAAAACCGAGATTAACCTGCTTGTTCGACCTCGCACGACATTGAAATGGTTCATTTTCAAAAACGAACCAACCAAACCAATTGCTGAAGTTAAATTAAAACTGAAATACTTATCGGAATACTCTTATTTAATTGAAGGCATCGAGCGATGGCTCGAGGAAAAATGCGCCGAAAAAGAATCGAATTCAATTATTTCTTCAATAGAATTCGAACGAACGGTCGAAAGTATCGACAATGACGCAATTTTTTCGCTTAGCCCCAAAGAATTTGTTGAATTATTGCAACCAATGTTCAATTTCTTTGCTGACGATAATTCGCAGGGAACTATACCAATAGAAGCATTAATAATTTTTCTTGAAGACAAAGGTATTTACATTTTATCTGAAAAATTCAGGAAGCTGCGAAACGAACATATTATTTCTGAATTGTCGCCAGAGGACACTTTAAGGGAAATATGCGGCGTAATTGAGGAATCAGAATCTAATGAAGTCCACGAAGAAACAAGTCTTAACGAAAATATTATGCCAGACGAAGCGTTAGACACTTCATTTCAAGATGATTCATTGGCTAGCGATTCTGTAGTTTCAATCTCAGACGAAGAAATGTTCCTAGTGGATACCAAACAAAATTTGGAATTGATTATTGATAGCACCATCGAAGATAATTACCCGGACAGTAATTCCGAAATTGACCAAATACTTTCTAATATTGATATTAATATACTTAACAGTGATGTAAACAAACTTGATAATAGCAATGAAAATAATCTCAGCGCTCCGCTTCAGAAAGATGATACAATAGAATCGAATATCTCAAATTCGACAACAATAAATCCAATAATTGATATAAAACCCGATAATAACATAAATAATACATTGATTACTTCTAATAATTTTAAGCCTGCTGATAGGAAAATCATTAAAACCGATATTCTGAATCCAACAGCATCACAAGAAAAAAAAAGTTTTTACGATAGATTTTATAAAACTGATAACATCAGCAATTGCACAGAATACTTAAGAGTTTTCGACTTTATTGAATACAGCAGGAATAAAATTGTAAATTTCAGTGGTAATATTAATCCCACTATGTTCCTTTCCGAAGAATAAGTATATCAATGAAAGTATAGTATCAATACCCAAATATCAATAAAAAATAGTAATTAAATGAAGTTTGTCGATACAGCCAAGATATATATAAAAGCCGGAGACGGCGGCGCGGGCCACATCAGTTTCCGTCGTGAAAAATTTGTACCCAAAGGAGGACCTGACGGCGGAAACGGCGGAAAAGGCGGCGATGTTGTGTTTTACACAGACCCGCATATGAACACACTGCTCGATTTCAAATACAAAAGACATTACAAAGCCCAAAACGGCGCCCCCGGCGGCAAAAATCGCTGCACCGGCAAAGACGGCGAAAGTGTCGTAATAAAAGTGCCTTGTGGAACATCAATAATTGATGACGAAAGCGGTAAAATCCTTGCTGATTTGACTGAACCTAATAAAAATTTTATTTTGCTATACGGCGGAAAAGGTGGACGCGGTAACTGCGAGTTCGCTACTCCCGTCAACCAAGCCCCACGCTACGCCGAACCGGGAATAGAAGGCAAAGAACTTAACGTTACACTTGAATTGAAAACAATTGCCGACATCGGCATAGTCGGTTTCCCGAATGCTGGAAAATCAACTTTTATTTCTGTAGTATCTGCTGCAAAACCCAAAATTGCCGATTATCCGTTTACAACATTAACGCCAAATCTCGGTATTGTCTATATTTCCGAAGGTAAAAGCTATGCCGTTGCTGACATTCCGGGAATAATCGAAGGAGCTTCCGAAGGCAAAGGACTCGGTTTTCAATTCCTCAAGCATATCGAAAGAACAAAGGTTTTGCTCTTTTTACTCGACCCGAACTCGGAAATCGACGTAAAAACTCAATATAAAACCCTTAATAATGAAATAAAGAAGTATAATGCAGAGTTGTTGAGCAAGAAAAGACTGGTTTGTATAAGCAAAGCCGATTGCCTTGATGAAACACAATTGAATGAATTACGTAAAGTTAAATTGACAAAACAAAAAGAAAAAATTTACATTATTTCTTCAGTAGCAAATCTTGGAATCGAAGAATTGAAGATGGATTTGTGGAAATCTCTCAATCCGGAGGTCGTTTAACCCGATGGAATTCCTTTACAGAATCAATAAGCCGTTACTATTGGCGATAATTTTCATTTCGTTTCTGGCAAAGCTGCTCGGAGACTCGTTTTTTTTAATTCTATCAAGAAGCGAAATTGGAATAGCTGTTATATATAGGATTATTTTTTCATTAATAATCCTTGCCAGTAGCGCGCTTTATACATACAGGCTATTTAAGGAACACTTGGAAAAAGCGGAAAGAACCTCAATTAACAGTTATTTCCGAGAAACCACAGCGCTTATTTTGCTATTCTCAATTTTTATCGTCATGTCGTTATTACTGCCGAACACTCTTATCGGCGGAGGCAGTCTGACAAATGTATTCTCGCTTCTTTACGTTGAAATATACTGCATGTTTGCATTGCTTGCTGGGATGTATCTAATACTCTTCCTTTTCAAATGGTTATGGCTTAGACGACATCGCCGGACAAAATCTCACTTAAAGACATTCCGTATTTCATTGATTATTCTAATTATTTTAGAATTACCTTTTATGTTTATTCGCGTTTCCATAGGCGACGTGGATAGCAATATGATGATTTCGCTCCCATTCTTACTAATTGAGTTATTTGTGATGCTGATAATGTTCATATCCGTTCGCCGAAACGAGTGGATTGCATCGCTTTCGAGACGCAAGAAATGGAGGCTGATACTCATTTCATTACTTATTATACTCTTATCAATTTATATCATTGCTTTGACTTTAATGGATAATGGCGACGGCAGAATTCCCAATGCTTTATTGAAGCTTTATGGTTCTGGTACAATTATGCTGTGGCCAGTAATGTTGGCTATACCATATTTCATAAGAATCATGCTATCATGTCTTGCCTCGCTTCCAACCACTGGAATAGTTGAACGGCGTAACTACGAAATTAATTCCTTAACATATTTAAATCGACTTGTTGCCGAAACAATAGATTTCGACAATTTAATCGAAACCGTAACTCAATTGGCTCTTTATTCAAGCGGAGCTGTTGCCGCTTGGACCGATGTTAAAGACAAGGACGGTAAAACTACAATCCGAGCGACACAAAACATCGAGAGAAGTTTCTTAGAAAATTTGTATGCAGAAATGAATTTCTTAAATCAATTTGTCGAATTGACCGAACCGGTATACATCGAATCGATTCCTGACAGAAAAGAACCGTTTTTCGACGGATTGAAAGTACTTGGCTTTGCAAAGGCAATGATTGCTATTCCGCTTTTCGCTGGCGAAGAACATTTGGGCAATCTTGTGGTGCTGCATAACGAGGAATATGGCTTCGAAGCCGGAGAAATTAATGTTCTGACAGCTTTTAGTCATAATGTTAATATAGCGCTTGAAAACGCTCGCTTGGTCGAGGATTCCCTCGAAAAAGAAACATATAAACGCGAGCTGATGCTTGCCGAAGACATGCAAAAGAAGTTATTACCTGAATCATTGCCTAAAATAAAGAATTATACAGTCGATGCCTTTTCTATTCCCGCTTCGGTCGTCGGAGGCGATTATTATGATGTGTTGCAGCTGAGCGATGGAAGATACGCAATACTAATCGGCGATGTATCGGGCAAAGGGATTACTGCCGCTTTTTACATGGCTCAGCTCAAAGGAGTAGCCATGGCAGTGGCAAAAACCGCCAACGGGGCAGCTGATATGTTGAAACTTATCAACAACTCCTTGTTTCTGGCGATGGAACGCAAGATGTATATTACAATGACTGTTATTGTTATTGAGAACGATTTCGGGCTGCTTTCAATTGCTCGAGCTGGTCATTTGCCGATTTTCATCAGGACGAGCGACGACACAATAGCCCTGATACCGAAAGGATTGGGCGTTGGGCTTGCTCAGTCGGAATTTTTCGATGCTTCGCTCGAGGAAATTCAATATCAATTGATGCCCGGGACCGGTTGCCTGCTGTGTACGGACGGGGTCAGCGAAATTAAAAGTTTCGAAGAAAATGATTTTAATTATGAAAACTTGAAACATTTTCTAAATTCGAAAGTATATAATAATGCAGACTCTGTTATTAACGATATTCGTAATAAAATTGAAAAGGAAACCAAAAACGAAGCAAGACGCGATGATATAACTGCAATTTCGCTGTTCTTCAATCCGGATTATATATCGTAAGAAAAAAAATCGGTTTGAAACTTAGAAATTCTAAATTTTTTATTAAATTGTATGAATAATTATCGCAACTGGCTTTAGTTCAAGAGTAAGAAGGATTGCAATATGCCGGAAGACAACAAATTTTCAATACAACATCAATCGCTCGGCAGCATAGATTGTCTGTTCTTGGAGGGATATTTGGATGCTCACACTGCTCCTGAGTTGGAAAACAGGCTCAGCAGCCTTATTGATTCGGGCAAGAAGAATATTTTGGTTAATTTCAAAAACCTTGATTATATCAGCAGCGCTGGCTTGGGTGTTTTTATGGCATTCATCGAAGACATTCGCCAAAGCGGCGGCGACATAAAACTAGCCGATATGAAGCCGAAAGTATTTTCGGTATTCGATTTGCTAGGATTTCCTTTATTGTTCGATATAGAAAAAGACAACGAAAGCGCATTGCTTAAATTTCAGGAAGGCGCTTTCAAACCAGTAATGATTGATGAATAATATAAGTAATAAATATTATTAATTAATATAAATACTATTAAGTTATAAATTGTTTATAAAAAGATGTGTTGTATCGAACATTTATATTTATGATAACTTGAACAAATGAGCATTATCTGAACAAATGAGCAAAGATAACACTAAATATAGAAATGAAAACAGAAAAGATGATATGTGCGTGATTTGCGATTTAAGTCAACTTGAAAGCGTTAGGGATTTTATCACATTAAAAGCCCTAAGTTTCGGCTTTTCCGAAGACGAAGCATACAAGATTTCGCTTGCTGTGGACGAAGCATGCACAAACCTTATACGTTATGCCTATAACCTTGACCCTAACCGGAAAATTTGCATAAATATCGAAACCTTGCCCAGTCAATTTATCGTCAATGTGCTCGACGACGGCTTACCATTCAATCCACTCGAAATACCATCGCCGGAGATGAAGCAATACTTCAAGGAATTCCGACGCGGCGGTCTTGGGATTCACATAATGCGCTCGGTGATGGACAGCATCGAATACAAACCTTCGACGGCTGCAGGAGTGAAAAATGTTTTGCGCCTGATTAAAAATCTATCTGAAATCAAATCTTCTGAGCATGCTCTGTTAGCCAACTAATAATTTAAATAATTCCTGCAATTCGTAATAATAATCTTTCTATATTTAATAAAAAAACAATAAATTTGCATTGCAGCTATTGGGTTATCCATATTTTCCGAAAGCTATTTGACATGAAAAGGCTTATTTATATTTGTATAATTACTTTTTTATTTTTTCACCCGCTTCATTTGTTTCCTGAAGCGTCATTATATGTTCTATCGACTGATATTTCGGCATTTCCGACGATAAATGCAGAATTTTTTGCTTTCGATGAAAATGGAAAGATAATTACTAACTACAATACAACCGACTTCGAAGTAAACGACAACGGCATGCTACTCGATATTAACGATGTTGCTTGCCCTGCAAGCGCGCCGTTCGATGAAGTATCGCTTACCATAGCCTTCGATTTGAGCCAAAGCCGGGATTATTCAAGCAATTTGCATTATCCTAAAGCATTGTCTTTAATTTCCGCTTTGGTTGATTCTGTCGATTTAAACAGCGCTGAGGTTGCAATTACAAGCTATTCGTTTTTCAGCTATTTAAACAACGATTTCACAAAAGACAGGGAAAAACTTCGCAACAGCTTGAAAATGTTTGACGGTCAACCTAGTTCATTTCTCGACACCGGATGGATTTCTCTTCCGGGCGGAGCATTGGAAGTCGCCGCTCGTGGCACAAAAGAGCGTGTTGTTATCTTTATTACCGATTCTTATAGGCAATTCGACGATGAGGCTGCGATAGCTTATGCTAAAAGCAATAATATTCGAGTATTTGTTGTGTCGACAAGCGATTTCATTACCGACGGGCTGCAAAGGTTGGCAATTGAAACCGGCGGCAAGTATTTCTTCGAAGCTGCTTTGCCCGAGCGAACAACAGCTTTAACGAAAACCTTGCTTAGTTACGCTTTCAATTACTCGCCATGCCGAATGACAATCAATGGACAACTTAATTGCGACGAATTGCATCGAGTTCGCATCAGAATGCCTATTTACGATATTATTTCTGATATAAAATATAATCTCCCATCGATTTATAAGCCAAGACTGGAAAGCGAACCGTCATACATCGGTTTCAGCACAGTGCTTCCGATGACTTCGACAACAAAGGATATTTTGTTGACCGCAAGAAATGGCGACATTGAAATCACAAAATTCTCATTTCTCGAACCTGAATTCGAAATCGTTGCTGGCGACGTTCCGACTGGCGGCAGAATTGTTATTCCAAACGGGGAATCCCATTCGGTTACTGTTAAATTTTCACCAGTGGATTCGGCAATAATATATACACCTTTAGTAATTGAATCGAATGCCTGCGATGGCAATAAAATCTTCATCACCGGCGGTTTCCCGAACACTCCACCGAAAACACAAACTATAAATATATTTTCGCCATATGCCGGAGAAACCTTATTGATTGGCGATACCTTGCTTATCGAGTGGGAAGGCTTGTTACCGGCAGATGTTATTCAACTTGAATACAGTTTCGATAACGGAACGACATGGGATACATTGGCAACCGATGTTACCAACTTGCAGTATAAATGGACAATACCGGACACTAATGTTCAGAATGGATATATTCGCGCAATACAACTCTGGCCAAACAATATAGGCGAAACAAAGGACTTTAAGCATCTCCACAGGGTGAATGATGGCAAATTCAATAAAAAGGATGGCAGATGGATGGTAACGGCTTGCTCAGACAGCGTCGCTAGGCTATGGAATGCCAACAGCGGCCAATTGTTATTATCCTTTATCGGCCACAAAGGCATCATTAACACAGCAGAAATTGATTCAACAGAAAGATATGTTATAACTGCCTCCGACGATTCGACAGCAAAGCTATGGAGCGCTCAAGACGCTTCGCTGATTCATACTTTCACTGGTCATTCAGGAATAGTAACTTCGGCTTCGTTCGATAATGAAGGCAAAAAATGCGTAACGTCAAGTTTTGACGGCACTATTAAAATTTGGGATTTACAGTCATTCTCGCTTATACGCACAATAAATTGCTCACAGTATCGAGTAAGGTATGCGGTTTTCAGCCCTGACGGTTCTAAAGTGTTGACTGCAGGCAGTAATGGAACAGTCAAGGCATGGGATGCGGTAACCGGCGACTTACTGAAAACATTCAACACAAAAAGCACCGGCGAAACATTCGAAAGAGTTGCATTTAGTCCCGACGGCGATAAGACTATGGGAGCTTCATGGTTCGGCAAGGCATATGTCTGGGATTATGAAACTACCGATACGATTTATACTGTTACTCATTCAGACACTATGGCAAGCACTAACTCCATTTTTTCTGTATGTATGCAAAGAACAGGTATTCCATTAACGTTTAGGCATTATAAAATTGACAAAAACTCGCTTTTATTATTAACAACAGCCATTGACGGAGCAAGAATTTGGGACGGAAACACCGGAAAATTAATAGCTAAATTGATTGAGCACAGAAGCTCTTTGCACTCGGCTTTTTTCAATTTTGATGGAAGTCGTATTCTTACAACGAGTTGGGATAGTACAGCCAAGATATGGAACCTCGATAAACGTGGATTGCAACTCGATACTTCCGGCAGATTTGCAATAGCGCGTCCGAATGCAATATGTCCAGATGTTGATTTCAAGCGTGTTGCCGTCGGTGAAGCGCTCGATACGACAATTATCCCCTATTTAATCAACAATGTTGGCTTTGCTTATAAAATAATAGACATTACAATCACAGGAGCTAATGCAGATTGCTTTTCGATTATCGATGGATTACCGCCTTTCACTTTGGATTCGGCAGAAGAGCGGCAAATCAGGCTATGCTTTACCCCCAAAACATCGGGATTACACCAAGCTGATATTAATATGATTCTTCCCGGCGGCTTGTTTACCCGGAAGTTGACAGGAAATGGTTATGACCCCGGATTATTGGCTATTACCAAGACTGTCGATTTTGGCTCGGTCGAGACTGGCTCCTTTAAAGACACAACAATATTGTTATCTGTGAAAAATGCTACTGATCATTCCGTTAAAATACATAGGATTATCGAAGCAGGACCCGACAGCCTTCATTTCAGCGTTTTGCCAGATTTCGACTCGATCGTAGTTAGTCCGAACCAAACTTTGCCGCTCAGACTTAGGTTTTCGCCTGAAGAGGCAGGCAGGACTTCAGGACAAATCTACTATATTCACGATGCAGACGGTTCTCCGACTCGTATCATAGTATATGGCGAGGGAATCAAACCCCGAATTGACTCAGTTGAAGTATATTTAGACGATTTTTCAGCCATGCCAGGCGAATCTGTCGACGTTAAAGTAAAAATTCGCAATTATCGAAAATCATCTTCGGATGACGGTTTTCCTGCATTATCCGCAGAATTGCTTTTCAATTCATCTTTACTTTATCCTATTGGTTATTCGAGCAGTAAAAATATCTCTAACGGCATAAGAAGATTGCCAGTTACGTTTAATAATTCAATTGATGCAGACTCATCGATTGCCACAATTACATTTAAGGCTGCATTAGGCAACGATACGACCACCGTTATTAGTTTTGATAACCTTAAGCCAATTCAAAATAAAAGGATATTAATAACAAGCTCACCTGCAACTTTCACATTGAAAGGCTATTGCGACGATGGCGGCTTAAGATTATTCGAACCCGACGGACGAATTTCGCTTTCGCAAAATGTGCCAAATCCGGTATCATCAACGACTGATATTTCTTTTGAAGTTTTAGAACCGGGAATGACTGAGCTGATTGTATATAATATGACTGGTATTGCAATTCGGGAAGTCGTTAAAAAATACTTGATTCCCGGTAAATATCAAATCAATTTTAACGCATCGGACATGCCAGCCGGAGCATACTACTATGTTCTTAAAACCAAGAACCACACTATGATGCGAAGGATGGATATAATAAAATAAAATTATTAAAAAAAATATAGCAATTCATAGTATTTTTTTTTATATTACGTTTAATAAATTGTTTAATGAATTGATTCAATAGAATCGATGAGAACTTTTGGGCTAATACTTGTTTTACTTTTGTTTATCGTCGATGCAATATGTGTTAGCGCCGAAAGTGACAATTTTTTAACACCGGTTTGTATTGAAAATGAAGAGCTGGAGAGTGACTTAATCTTTGGAAAACAAGAACTTAACGTTCATGATTTTGGTTTTGTTTTTTCCGGTGACACTTCTTCTTATGAATATCATTTCTCGAATCCAAGTCATGATGACTATATTATTGACAGTATTATAATTACAAAGACTGGCTGCTGTAAATTCGGCTACTTTTGTCAAAGCGCATTACCTGATACTTTACATCCACTTGATGCTTTATTCTTAAGGATTTACTGTGTTCCCGAAGCCATAGGTTCTTTTCAAGATACATTGACAATTAATTTCCATAATAACAAAAGCCCTGTAAAATTACAATATGTCCTAAAAGCCAAGAGTTTAGCTAATACAAATATATTTTTTAGGGATACAACAGCTGACGTTGGAACCAAGAATTATCATTTGCCAATAAAAGCTCGATTCACCGATGCAAACGTTGAAGGCATCAGCAATGTTAATTTCGAAATAAGCCTTAATTTTAATTCGACATTATTTTATCCCGAAAGCGTTTCTAACGGCGAGATTATCGAAAATAAAGTCATAAACGGCAAAAGATTTTTGAAAATCAAAGGCGTTATGAGTAATTTGTCAAACATAGAAAGCAATGTTACAGAGATAATAGGACTCGTTTTAATCGGAAACGCAACGGAGACAACAATTAACATTACTTCATGCACATGGCAGTATAATTGGATTCATTCTGATTTAACCGGCGGCATGTTTAAATTGGCAGGAAGCTGCCAACTGCCTTTAAGTTCTGTTATTATTTATCCTGCGCCCAAATCCATTATTCACATAAAGAATAACCCAATTATTGACAAAACGTCCGCCGAAATTGACATCGAAACAAACGAAACAGGTCAGATATTTCTTGGTTTTTATTCATATAATGGAATTTTACTCTATTCTTCTTTATGGACACGAGATACACTCACCGATGGACCCGAGATTTATAGTTTTCTTTTCGATTTAACCAATATATCAAATGGGGTTTACTATTTTGTATTGCATACTCCAAGCGGAATTCAGTCTGCTCAATGCAGAATAATCAAGTAGCTCCAAAAAAAACTTAATCGTTGCTCTGTTTTTTTTTAAATTTGTAAAAGTTATTCATTTCATTAATTAATAACAGGGATGAAAAATGTTTAAGCAAATAGAAAGTTTATTGGGCGAGAAATCCGAGTATTTGCTCGGTTTCGATTCACCCAAGATAACCAAAGACATGCTCGCACTGCCGTCGCCAGATTTCATTGATAAAATTTTTGCGCATTCGGACAGAAACAATCGAGTGCTGGGCAATATGCAGTGGATTTATTCAACAGGACGATTGGCGAAGACAGGCTATTTATCAATATTACCTGTTGACCAGGGGATAGAACATTCCGCCGGCGCAAGTTTTGCAAAAAATCCAAAATACTTTGACCCTGAAAATATCATTCAACTTGCAATCGAAGGCGGATGTAACGCAGTCGCTTCAACATTCGGCGTTTTAGGTATTCTCTCAAGGAAATATGCACATAAAATACCATTCATCGTTAAAATCAACCATAATGAATTGCTGACTTATCCTAACAAGTTCAACCAAATCATGTATGGCTCAATCGACCAAGCATATGATATGGGCGCCGCTGCTGTAGGAGCTACTATATACTACGGCTCCGAAGAAGCCTCCGAGCAAATCATCGAAGTCGCCGAAGCATTTGCCTATGCCCACGAATTAGGACTGGCAACGGTTTTATGGTGCTACTTGCGTAATCCGGCTTTCAAGAAAGACAAAGATTATCACGTTTCGGCTGATTTAACCGGTCAGGCGAATCATCTCGGCGTTACAATTCAAGCAGACATTATCAAGCAGAAACTTCCCGAAAACAACGGTGGATATACCGCTATGAACATGGGTAGTTCGAGTTACGGAAAAATCGACAAACGAATTTATACTGAACTTACTTCAGACCATCCAATCGACCTTTGCCGCTATCAAGTGGCTAATTGCTATATGGGGCGAATTGGTTTAATCAACAGCGGCGGCGCTTCTGGCGCAAATGACTTCTCCGAAGCTGTTGCCACAGCTGTTATAAACAAACGAGCTGGCGGAATGGGACTTATTTCAGGACGCAAGGCATTCCAACGTCCGATGGAAGAAGGCATCAAGCTATTGAACACTATTCAAGATATCTACCTCTGCCCGGAAGTTACAATAGCCTAACAATCGGATGAAAGAACTAAAATTACTTCTGCCCTATTTAAAGCGGTATAGGTTGAAACTTGCTTTTGGATTTGTTTTTGTTACACTATCCAACATCTGTTCAACTATTGTGCCTCGTGTTGTCGGAGTTACAATCGACACATTGCAAAGCAGAAATTTCGAAATGTCTTTCATTTTCCGGCAAATAGCGCTTGTGCTTGGATTGACGGCGCTTTCCGGTTTCCTAATGTATCTGACTCGTCAAACGATAATAGTCGCTTCGAGGTTGATTGAATATGACCTTCGAGGCGACTTTTTATTAGTAATAGAATCGCAGCCGATGGAGTTTTTTCATAAAACACCGACCGGCGAACTTATGTCTTATGCGACAAACGATATCGTCGCAGCGCGGGAATTTCTTGGCCCAGCGCTGATGTACGGCGCAAACACAATTACTACATTTGTTTTTGCCCTTTATTTCATGCTGTCGATAAATGTCGAAATCACACTCCTTGCATTGATTCCACTTCCGATATTGGCTGTCGGAACATATATTCTCGGCAAGAAAATTCATTTTGCTTTCAAAAACGTGCAGCAACAATTTTCCGAGCTATCAACACAAGCGCAGGAAACATTTTCCGGCATTCGCGTTGTAAAAAGCTATGGAGCTGAATCACGCGAAAATGAACTTTTTTCATCGTTAAGCAAGAACTATTTAAAACGAAATATGCATTTGGCAAAAATATACGCATTTATGATGCCTACTTTTCTCGTGATGGTCGGTCTCACACAATTGACCGTGCTTGGATACGGTGGTTACATGGTAATCAATGGTAAATCGACACTCGGCGAGTTGACTCAATATTTCATTTATTTAAATCTACTTATTTGGCCAGTTGCTGCTATCGGCTGGGTAACGAACATTATTCAGCGCGCTTCCGCCTCGGCAGGCAGACTCGCAAAAATATTTAACTTGGCAAAAATCGAACCTTTAGAAATTCCCAAAAATGACAATGTCAGTATTGATTCTATTGAGTTCCGCAACGTGTCCTTTGCATATAATGGCTCAAACGCCACTGTTATCAGCAATTTGAATCTGATATTAAAAAAAGGAAAATCATTGGGTATTGTCGGTGAAATTGGCAGTGGTAAATCAACGCTGATAAGCCTTTTGATGAGGTTTTATGACTGCACAAGCGGAGACATATTAATTAACGGCAGAAATATCTTAACATATTCACAATCTGCGCTCAGGTCGATGATTTCTATTGTTCCGCAAGACATTTTCCTGTTTTCCGATTCGATTTTGGAGAATATACGCTTTTCGATGCCATCGGCAACAACGGACGACATCAAAGAAGCCGCTCGAAAAGCTCATCTCGATAGCGAAATCGAGCAATTCCCTAATAAATACGATACGGTGCTCGGCGAGCGCGGCATCAGCCTTTCCGGTGGACAAAAGCAGCGATTGGCTCTAGCGCGGGCTCTTCTATCCGATAGAAGCGTATTGATACTCGACGATGCCCTCTCTTCGATTGACGCCGATACTGAAGAAAAAATCCTTGATTCAATTTACACAATTCAAAAAGATAAGATATCGATTATAATTTCTCACAGAATTTCTTCGGTCATCAATTGCGATAATATTATTTATTTATCAAACGGAAATATCATTGAAAGCGGCAGCCACACTGAGTTAATGACAAAAAATGGACGTTATGCTGAGTTGTATTATTTGCAGAAACTTGAAAAAGAGATCGAAACCTCATAAAAAAAAATGCCTCGCCATCGGGGGGAGTGACAGCAAGGCATGCAGCATAAAGAGGAAGTGACGGGTTATCCGTCGAGCGGGAAACGAGACTCGAACTCGCGACCCCAACCTTGGCAAGGTTGTGCTCTACCAACTGAGCTATTCCCGCTTATAAGGTGAAAGCAAAATTAAGACGATTTTCGATATTTTCCAAATTATTTTTTAAAATATTTTATGAAAATTTCTCTTTTTACCTTTGTCAATGAACTTTGTTGCTATTTATCACATTATTACATATTGAACATTATCAAATCCAATGCCAATATTTGTGCTTCATTTTCGTAAATGCTTTTTTTTGATTATTTATTTTAAAAATGATGAAAACAGAAATAATATCAGTCGATAATGTTAAATCATTAAAAGCTGCGGTGGATGCAATCAAATCCGGTGGTATTTTTGCGTTTCCCACCGATACGGTCTATGGTCTCGGTTGCGATATATTCAATGCTGAAGCAGGAAATAAGATATATGAAATCAAGAGCCGCGACAGAAGAAAGCCACTGACAGCCCTAATCGGCTCAATCGAACAAGTTGAAGAAATATGTTTGGATATTCCGCCGATTTACTATAAACTTGCTCAAACATTCTTCCCCGGCGCATTAACGCTGGTTTTAAAGAAAAAAGAGAGCATATCTGACACTATAACAGCTGGTTTGCAGACAATTGGTGTAAGAATGCCTAATTCCCAATACTTGCTTGATGTTATTGCCACTCTTGGAGCGCCGATTGCTTCGACTTCGGCTAATATTTCGGCTAAAGGTTCAGTTCGTAATTCCACTCAAGTAATTAATGAATTCTCAGGCATTATTCCGCTTATTATCGATGGCGGCGAATGCACTATCGGAATTGAATCGACGGTATGCGACATCAGCGGCGCTGAAATAAAACTGCTCAGACAGGGCGCTATCTATTTCGATGAAATTGAAAAGCTGCTATAACCCCCATTTTTCCCCCCTAGTCTCGAATACAGCGCTCATCCGATGTCTTCAAATCAACCGATGGGTTGGCATGTCATTATTCAATCAGGGAAAAAGAAAATAAAATAACACTCAACTTTTTACATATAATCATTAATTGTATTATAAAAAATAATATAATTAATAAATAAAGATTTCTTAAAACAAAACCGAAATGCGCATTTTGTGATTCACCCGAAACTCAAATTGCTGAGTGATTCTCAATTTGAATGATTGTTTTTGAATTATTTCGGTATGACAAGCCAATTTTCTTGATAATTCTGAGCAATCATTTTATAAAATGAATTACCGAAGTAACTACGCCCCATGTTTCGAAATTCATTTCTTCGGTAACTTCCAAGGGTTGGTAGTTCTTATTTTCGGCAACAAGAAACAGCTTTTCGCCGCTGAACGATAGACGTTTGACAAGCAACTCGCCGAAAATAAGAACTACCAACC
>CAYLSY010000004.1:0-1827 GCA_964386275.1 uncultured Hyphomicrobiales bacterium | reverse complement strand
AAGCAACTCGCCGTTGACTGCCGCTATTACTATGCTGTTGTTTTTTGCATGCAGCGAACGGTCGACAATGAGAATGTCGCCGGAAAAAATACCAGCTGCGTTCATCGAATCGCCGGTTACCCGCACAAAAAACGTCGCCGCTGGATTGTGAATCAAGTATTCATTTAAATCTATTTTACCTTCCAAATAATCGTCAGCCGGCGACGGGAAACCAGCGGATACAGACTCCAAAAACAGCGGCAAGTTCTGCTCTTTCAACCTTTGCGGAAGGTAGATGTTGCTGACAATTGCTTCTTCACCGATTTTAATATCATCGGTAACAGCAACTCTATCGGATTTCTTCTTTTTCATTTATTAATATATAATTATTTGATAACATAATTATTGAGCCAATCCACAATGTATTGCTCGAAACCATCGATGAATTCTTTTTCAAGCGATGAGTATTCACCTATATTACCTGTAATTGCTTTTTGAAACAAGTGGTTAGCGTCGTTAAAAATTTTTATATTGTATTGAATATCATTATTATAAAGCAGGCTATCCATTGGTTTGTAATTCACAGATGGCGGCACCTGCAAATCCTTTGAGCCAAATAAGGCTAAAACCGGACATCTGATTTTTGATATATCCGAAGCAGGATTGTGTTCGACGAAATACTTCATCCATTTCGTATTAGCGTTTTTTACCTGAGCATCAATTGCCTGATTAATAGTTCTTTCGGCATCAGGAAAAGCCTTTTTTCCTTCATCAGAAAGCGAATTGTATTGCTCCCAAGCAATTTTTAACCATTGCTCATGGAGTTTATCCCATCCCTCGCCGGTTCTGAGCGCTGCGAAAATTTGTTCTTGAATTCCGTGCTGAATCTTAAGTTCTTCTTCGGTTGCGCCCGAAGCTCTTAGAATTGCTTCGCCTTGAGCAAAGAGCAAAGAATCACCGGGAATAGCCGGCGTAGCCATAAAGATGACGAAATCAACGTTTCGCTCTTTTGCGGCAAGCATTGCTGCTATTATTCCGCCTTCGCTATGCCCGAGAATACCGTATGGAACATCTCTGTTGATTTTTTTCTTTAGATAATCGAGAGCAGCTTGAGCGTCGCCGGCGAAATCCAATGTTGTAGCGTTTTCCAAATCACCAGCACCGCTGGCGCCAACTCCTCGGTCATCGTATCGCAAAACGGCAATGCCATTACTATTTAAGTAATCGGCAAGGAGTTGAAATGGTTTAAACCCAAATACTGTTTCGTCGCGGTCCTGTTGGCCGCTTCCGGACACAAGCACCACGGCAGCTTTGACTTCGCCTTCTGGCAGGGTTAGCAAACCGCCGATTTTTATCGAATCATTATAGAAAACCGCTTCGATTCCCGATACGTATACTTTAGGCTCTTGCTGGATAATCGGAGCTTTCATGGTGCGCTGCAATTGGAATGAACCCTTGGCAACTTGAGTAAATTCGCCAAGAATCAAGTCGCCGATTACTTTTCCTCGAAATTGAGCAATATTGACAGGCGATATTTTTAAATCAAATGAAATACTGTCTGCTATTGCGCTTATATTTGTTAATTTCAAACCTGTAGCGTTTTGCTGGGGAATATCGATTAATCCTTGAATCTCATTATCATCTCCGAAAAAACTTACATCAATATTAAGTTCCTGTCCGGCAACGCTGATAAAACCGCTCCAGTAGCCGATAATAGTGGAAGAGAATAAATTCGAGCTGAATTGCAAGCAAAATAATATTATGATTAAGTACTTTTTCATCATTCGCCTTGAGAGAATCCTATGAATTGACTTTATTTCTTAACTTTATTAGTCTTTTTGATTTTCT
>CAYLSY010000003.1:0-22855 GCA_964386275.1 uncultured Hyphomicrobiales bacterium | reverse complement strand
GAAAGTCGGCTTTGCCGAAAAAACATTTTACAAGACAGTAATTATCAATTAGAACTTTATACTTATACGCGTTTGCTTATATAATTCAGGAATTTAGAATTTTTTTTAAGATTTTTCCTACTTTTTTACCAAAATAAGTCGATAATTGTCAGTAAAACACGCTAAATTTTTCAAAATAGCCTTTAATAAACTTTTTCAAATTTGCGTTGTAATTAATGAATGGAGAATGATGTGAGTAAAGTATTCCTTGCTTTCGATATAGAAACGGTGCCGCTGGCATGGGATTCCTTGTCCGAATCTCAACAGGAGTATATTGTTCGAGGCTCAACAAACGAGGATGAAGAAGCAAAGAAAAAAAACGAAATGGCATTAAGTCCATTGACAGCACAAATCGTTTGTATCGGTTTTCAATTTATTAGCAAGGACGAAAACGGAATATATTTAACCAAGAAGAAAGGAGCTTATGCAGTCGATAACCACTTCGAGGGCGATACTCCGAGTGTTCATATCTTGTCCGATGGCTCGGAATGCAAGCTCATGTCCGAAGCGATGATGCTGCAGCGCTTTTGGAGTATATTCCGTAACGAAATATATAAAAATTCACATCTTGTATCCTTCAACGGCAGAAATTTTGACGCTCCTTTTATCATGCTCAGGTCTGCTCTTTTGGGGATAAAGCCCGCCAGAAACCTTATGAGCGGGACAAAATTCAATTATTCGCTGCATACTGATTTGCTTGACGAACTCACTTTTTACTCACCTTCGTCTTATGGCGCAACCCGCAGGTTTAACTTTGATTTTTATACCCGAGCATTCGGTTTAACTTCTCCCAAAAGCGCAGGGGTTGACGGCTCGAAGGTCAACGATTACTTTCAAAATGGAAAAATACTCGAAATTGCCGAATATTGCCTGAGGGATGTTTCGGCAACTTGGGAGCTTTACCTCAAATGGGAACAAACGCTAAAATTTGATTGATTAATTAGGTTTATTATTTCTTTCGAGAGGTTTAAAGGTGCAAAATGGATAAAAAGATAGCAAAGACAAGCGTTCCGATTTCTTCAATTATCGCTGAAAGATGGAGTGTCAGAGCCTTTGATTCCAGCAAGATGGTTGCTCGCAAGGACATTATTTCCTTATGCGAAGCAGCGCGTTGGGCTCCATCATGCTATGGCGACGAGCCATGGCGGTTTATCGTTTGGGACAAGTTCCACAAACCCGAAGACTGGGACAGGGCATTTCAAACCGTAGGAGAATGGAATAAGAAATGGGTAAATTTAGCTCCGGTTCTTATTGCAGCTATTGCGGATACAAATTTCCGCATAGGTAATACCAACCGCTGGGCTCAATTCGATACTGGCGCAGCGGCGCAAAACTTATACCTGCAAGCTGTTGAGCTAGGGCTTGCGGCTCATCCTTTGGCAGGTTTCGATTCGAACGCCTTGCGCAGGGAATTCGGCATTCCGCAAAGTTATATAATAATGGCTTTAATCGCCGTTGGTTACCAAACTGCAGCTGAAATTCTCGATGAAGAATACCTTAGACGCGAAACCAGCGAACGATATCGCAGACCGATTGGAGTAAATTTCTTCGACAGTTCATGGGAAAATCCCATAGCATGAGATACATAGTAAATGCAGACTATTAGACAATTTTAACAACTACAACTGTTAAATCGTCAAACTGATTGTTCATAGCGGAAAAGTTTTTAACGCTTGCGACAATTTCCGAGCGGATTCGTTCGGCGCTATCAGATGTATTTTCTGTAATAACTTCCTTAAGTCTATCCCAGCCGTATTCTTCACTGTTCTCGCCTCTTGCTTCCGTTATGCCGTCGGTTACGAAGACGAAAATATCGCCTTTGTTGAAATTTATTATTGCTTCGCTGTTGGATTTTTCGAACAATTCATTGTTTCCGAAACCAAGCCCCATGCCCTTAGGAGTCATTTGGGACAATACATGCGATTCAGCATTAAAATAAAGAAACGGCAAATGACCGGCGCGGCATACACGGGTTATTCGATTATCTAATTCAAATTTTGCGGCAATAGCCGTTACAAACGAGCCTTTTTCGATGTAAGCGTAAAGATGCTTGTTAGTTTGAATCATCAATTCCAATGGAGAATCGGCATAATAATTTAATGTCCTGATAACGCCCTGCACTTTCGACATATATAATGCCGCCGATGTTCCTTTTCCGCTGACGTCGCCGATGACAACAGTAAGATGTGAATCATTGTTTTTCAAATAATCGAAAAAGTCGCCACCGACTTCAAATGCCGGCAACGAAATGCCTGAAACATCCAATCCGCTTACATTTGGAATATCCTGAGGCAGCGAAGCCAACTGAATTCTTCTTGCTATTTCGAGCTCGTGCTTCAAGCGTTCTTGAGATGACAGTTCGTCGTAAAGTAATCCATTTTCGATTGCAAGCGAAGTTTGACCGGCAATTGTATTAAGGAAGTTTATATCCTCGTTTTTAAACGAATCCTCGGAGAGTTTTTCGCCGACGAGCAGCAAACCGACTGCTTTTTCCTTGTGAATAATCGGCATAACATACTGAAAACCTGCATCGGAAAAGGCTTTGCGTAATTCCGGCTCAAGATATTCTACATTGCAGCTATTTGGGTATTTGTTGAAGTATTCAATTATTTTGCCGCTCTTTGAATAGCAAAAATCTGTTAGAACCGTAGAATCAAAGCCGAGATAATGCTGTAAGTATATCTTATTACCATTTTTAAAGTATTGAATGCCGGCGCTTTTGAGCTGCACAAGGTTTTTGGTCGTATTTACTATCAGGGATGATAGCGCTGACGGACTAAAGTTTTTTGTTACAATCGCTGAAATTTCGATTGAGGCGCGTTTATAATCAACACGGCTGCGATGGAAACGCTTGTCAAGTGTATTTTGTATCTTGCCGGATAATTTCCAAAACAAAATCACCCAAATTATTGATAAATTTATTATCAGAAATTTTTCCAAATTACTCGGCTTTTCTTTTTCGAAAAATTTTCTTGTTATTACTGTGGAATCGGGTTCGGCAAAGCTAATCGTAATTTGATTCGGTCTTTCGAATAATCGATTATTCTCATTTACTTCTATTGCCGTATTACCTTTTTTTTCTGTAGCATAACCGGTTGATTTGCTTCGAGTGTTCTTTATATTGCCGACGGAGTCGATTTCTTGATTTTCCCTTTCGCTTTTCAGTTTAGTTTTTATTTGTCTCATTTTTTCGAGAAACTCGCGGCTGGTTTTGGGCAGACTTGTCTCAGTTATACTTGAATCACGATTTTGAATAGGCTTGTCGATTGTTGAATTAATACTTTTCCTGCTGATTGACTGTTTGGAGCGATTTTTTGAATGAATATCGTTGCTCTGCTCCGATGATGAGTATTGTTCTCTTGTTTTATTTCTATCATTTTTTTGCGAACTACTTTTTTTATTTACGCTTACATTTAAATTTATATCATTTGAATTATCACTTAAATGATTCGATGCAGGAAATTTAATTGTCAGGCTTTTACCGGTCAACACGTCAGAAACGAGTTTTACTATACCCTTAATATTCAGCGCCTTCCCTAATGAGCTATCTACTGAATACTTAGTTGAGCGCCCCAAATTGATTTTTTGATTCTTGTCTTTGCTTTGATTTTGAATATGAAATGTTGAAATGCTGTCCTTGCCAATAAAAAGAACAGTATCGGTATTGTGGAACTCGATAGTTTTTTCGCTATCATTAGGATTATTCGTTACTTCAACGGCGCTATTGGTTAATGTAACCTTAGGTAAATCCAGTTCAATTGTGGAAATCAGCCATAAACCGCCAAAAAGGAAAATCAAGCTGATTATTTTCCAAGCCGTCGAAAAGATATTATACTGCACATTCTTCCGAACCTTGAGGTTATAGTTAAATAGCCTGTATTTGAATATCAATATTGCGTAAATAATCGGTATAGCTGCAATTACAGCTAATTTCGAATATGTGTAAATTTGTATGAACGATTGATTGGCGATTAATCGAACGATTTTCCAATCGGTTATCAGTATTAATATAATTGCGATGCCTGCAATCTTAAGCGGTAACAAAATTTTCTTGTTTTCTTCATTGAAAAGCTTCCTATATTTAATATTTATAAATATCCAGAGAACAGCATAAAACATCAGGAGGAAAAAGCCAACAGGATACTCTGAAAAGAACTCGATATTTACAAATAGCATTACGGAGCTGAAAACAAAATATATTAATCCGGCGCCGTAATATGTTTTGACTATCCACTTTTTACGTATTAATTCCGGAGACTCTTTCGGGAAATAAAACAAACTGTGAACTAAAGTCGGAAAAATAAACACGAAGCACAAAATATTTAAAATTATTGGCAAGTAGAATAAGATGTTTTTAATAAAGTAGCTCGAAACGATATTTAAACCGAAATAAAAGCCAGATAGCAACAGCATCAGCGCTGTCAATCGAGCGGCTTTAATATCGAATCGGCTGAAAAGAATAAATAAACCGAGCGAAATAAAGAGTGCAGCTATGATGATATTCAGGAGAAAAAGCGTCGGAATGCCAATACTCGCCAATAACACATCGATTTCAATATACTCGTTGTTCCGAAGT
Organism: uncultured Hyphomicrobiales bacterium; assembly: GCA_964386275.1. Taxonomy (GTDB): domain Bacteria; phylum Bacteroidota; class Ignavibacteria; order Kapaibacteriales; family UBA2268; genus CAYLSY01. Next base: position 18,240 of record CAYLSY010000003.1, on the reverse strand, counting down.
ATTTGATAGCGAATAATATCCCCAATTTTTGAATCGTTCAATTCCTTCGAGCATTCCAAGGCGCTTGAAAAGCTCTTGCCATTGACCTTTGTTATTATATCGCCGACCTTGATACCGGCTCTGTCCGATGCCCCATCCGGCTGTATATTTACTATTAATGCTGCTGAAGGCAAATAGCGAACAAAATTCGATGTTAAAAATGATTTGTTTAAATAAAACCTGCTTTTCTTGTTTTTTATAGGGTTAAAGACAGTAATCGAGAATACCGTATCATTCGAAAGCGTGTTGAATTTGTCAAGAAAATCGGTCGTGTCGATAATTTTCTCATCATTAATTTTCAGGAGCAAGCTTCCGGTTTTAATTGTGTCGACAATAAATGATTCATCCTGCAATTCAATACTGTCGGCAATGACTGCCTTAATATCCCGGGTGATATAAAAGTGGGAATCCGGTTCTTTGTAAATGTTTTCATCAGTCGGCGTTCGCAGATATGTAAACAACTTAAACAGAATCAAGCTCAGCATGAATAGACTGAAAATAACAATGGCTATTTGTGAGAAAATAGATTTTTTTGTGAGAAAACTCATTATTGCTCCGATTATGACATAGCCTTAACATCCAAATACGATTAATCGCTTTATATGTTGCAAATCACCATCAAAGATAATTGTAATTAGATTTTCTTTTAAACTTATTTTATTATTTATTATTTTAACTGATATTAATTAACATAATTCCCTAAAGCATATTATGAAAACTTCTTGTTGTATTTTTACGCTTTTCCTTTTGTTTTCTTCCGCCTTGCCTAGCCAAACATGCCAGCCGGAATGGCGATTGGAAACTGCATTAAAAAATCCTGTTACCGGTCATAACGCCGTTATGCTTCCAGACGGTAATATACTAATTGCCGGAGGTGTTAATGGCTCGAATTCTGCGCTTGCTGACGCCCAAATATATGACTTTGCAACTAATAAGGTTCTACCGATTTCGCCTTTGAACATAACGCGGGCATACTTTTCGATGGTATGCGTGCCTATTGGCCCCCAATCGGTCAGAATCTTCGTTATCGGCGGCTACACGGGAAATTCAGGCAGTTTTTCGTCTGTGGCTCAAGTCGAGGCTCTCGATTATACTGTTGGCTCGGCAGTTCAATCTTGGCAAAAAGTCGCCGTACTCAACACCGGCAGAGGTGATTGCATTGCAACATGGGACAAATCTTCATCAATCATTGTTACCGGCGGAATATCTCAAGCCTCAGGAGCATTGCGTTCCGGCACTGTATTATCGTCTGCCGAATCGATTGAAACATCGTTTCCTTACCTTGTGTCGAGCGCCGGAATCATGGAAAAAGCCCGCTACGGGCATCTTTGCGCAACAATTATCAACAAAAACAACGCAAATGAAGTCTTAGTGGCATCCGGCGAAATACCCCAAAATACATCAACAGAAAGACTCGAAAACAATTCATGGCTGACTTATGCCAATCCGCCTAAAGAATATCGTATTTTTGCCGCCGGTTTTGCCGACTATGCAGGAATAGCCCGCATGTTCGGCGGCTTCGACATAAACGGCGCACCAAAAAATACCTGCGAATGGTACGATGCCCAAAAGCAACTCTGGAAATATAATGCCAACATGCTCTATGCTCGTGCTAACAGCGGTTTAACACATATTGCGGGCTTAACCGATTCCGTATCGCAATATTTGATTGCTGCAGGCGACGGCACGAGCGGTAAACTCGCCTCGACCGAAATTTTCTCAATGCCCGACGCATCAAATCCCAGCGGCGCATGGCAGCAATTCAGCCCATTGAACTTCGCTGCTTCCGACCGTCAATTGACAATGTGCGGCAGCAATCTTCCGGTCTGTATCGGAGGTTTGGCCGCAGGAGGAGCGCCATTATCGGCAATCGAAATATTTCAGCCGATTCAAGCCGCCGATGCGGTTTTCCCGGGTTCGACCGAAGTCGGTGGACTGTCGGACAGCATTCCGATCACACTCATCAATAAATGGGTTTTACCTGTTAAATTAACAGCTTTCAGGTTTGCCGACAGCGATGAATTCTTCCTTACCGGCGATACGTCGAACTTTGTGCTTCAACCCGGCGCATCAAGAAAAATCTTTGCATGGTTTTTACCCAAAACCGAAGGCGCGGCAACGGGAAAGATGCTTTTTAATATTGCCGGTATTATCGACACTGTCATATTGAAAGCGACAGCTGTCCGTTCTTCCGTAGGAATTATTACAACAGCGGCGGATTTCGGGGAAATATTCGTCGGCAAGGACACTCTCGTTTGCTTTCCGGCAATACGCAACTTGGGCAGCGACACGACAAGTATAGATTCAATCAGCGTAACGTTGGCGCCGAATTACGCGCTTGTATCCCCTAAAGGCAGGGTAAAACTGCCGCCGGACAGCGTTCTGACGATTTGTGTAAGATTTGCCCCAATTGAAAGGCTGAGTTTGGCAGGCACTGCTCTTTTGCACATCGGTCGAAGCAAGTTTGCCTGCGGACTTAACGGCAAAGGCATAATGAGCTATATTAAAGGCTACGGAAACAAGGACTGCGACACAGTTTTCTATACCTCAGGCTCGAATTTCCCCTCAGTCATAACGCTGCATAATCTGGGCGACAGAACTGTCAATGTAACAGGATATACAGTAATGGGCGGCTCTTCTGCGCAATTTTCAATCAATCCGTCGATTTTCCCGCTCGATATTCAAGTCGGCGACCAAAAGCAGATTACGGTTGTCTTTACTCCTCCGAGCGAAGGCGTATTCAACGTTTCAATACAATTTGCTAACGACGGAAATCCCGATTCAACTGTCATCGTTCCGATTTGTTTTGTTGCACGCTCAAAGAGCGCTCAATTATCAGTTTCCAGCGTGGATTTCGGCTCGCTTTGCACAAGCGATTCGGTCTATACTTCAATCTTTATCGAAAATCCCAGTTATTACGAAACAATGACCATTGATTCCGTTGCATCCAAAAGCGGCTCAAACGATTTATTGGTCGGCGGACTCAACGCCCAGCCGTTGACATTGCTTCCGAGGGAAGGCGATTTTATCACCGTTTCTCTCAAACCGTCCGTGGCAGGCATTTTCAAGGACACTGCAGTCGTTTACGGCTCATTCGGAGCAATCTATGTTCCGGTTTCGGCAATAGTTTCTAACAGATTTGAGCTTTTGCCGGAAAATGGTTTGTGGGTAAATGTTTTGGATACCGTAAGGATACCGTTTAATCTCGATTTAATGAACAATAATCAACTCGGAAGCCTGAATATCAACGTAAATTATAACAGTACTGCACTGAAGCCAATTTCCATTGAATCAGCAAAGAGCGGCACTGTTCCACTCAATTCGACGTTGTCGAATATGACAATAACTACTCCCGGAATAGTTGAACTCAACCTTGTTTGGCAAAGTCCGCTGACAAAATCCGGCGCAGCTTTCGACATGCTTTTCCAAGCGTTGCTCGGCAATACGAACCGCCCATTAATATCGCTTGAAAAACCCACGAACGAGGTCTATTGCATTTCGACGAATATTGTTACGGTTAATATCGACGGTCGTTGCGGCGGCAAGTCGGGCTTCCTTTCGAAATCATCCGATTTTTGGTTTAGCTTGTCGAAAACATTGATTGGAACTAACAATTTGGATGTTGATGTTTACAAAAGCAAAACCGGCTCTGTTAAAATTCGAATTTTCAATACATACGGCGAAGTGGTTTTTTCGGAGCAGTACAATGTTTCTGAAGGCGGAAGCATATTAAACCTCGAACTGCCGATACTTGCGGACGGCGTTTATATTTGCTCGGTAGCTTCCGACGGCGGCTCAATTCTTAATATGCCGTTTATGATAGTAAAATAATGACATTTATCATCAAAACTTTCGATACGAACAAAAATTGCATTAAATATGACCAAATAAATTATTGAATAATATTATCAACAATAAATGAATTGCTATGAAACATGCAATAGCTCTATTTTTTCTAATATTGTCCTCAATGACCGCATTTGCGCAAACAACCGAAAAGCAGAAGAGCCTAATGCTCGGCGGCTTTGGCGCTGTTACGTTGAACATGCACAAAGGCACGTTCAGCACATTTGACGGATTGCTTGATTGCGGCAAATTTTCAGATGCCACAACAATCGGCTGGCAAGCCGGAAACATAGTCGATTACTACTTTTCTAAGAATATCGGAGTATCCGGCAGACTATATTATTACGACGGACGCGGCGACTTTTCGTCAAACACAGTCTTGCAAGGCGCGATCTGGCTCGGCGGCAGCACATACGTTAACTATAACTCAGAAAACGAGCTTGACGTATCGCTTTATTACATCGGTTTCGACGCCCTTTTCAAATACAATTTCGACGATGTTTACTATGTCGCGCTCGGTCCGTCGCTTGGATACTGCCTCAGAGCGTTTTATACGCAAAAAGAAACAATACAAGAACCCGTCGGCGCAAAATTTCCGAACGGCTCCGATTCCCGCCAGATTTCGGCAGGACATTTTGATGAAACCCAAGGTAAAAGCCGAAACTTCCGGATAGGCGGTACTCTGGCTCTGGGAGCAGACTTTCCGCTTTCTGAAAATGTGTATCTTAATCCTGAAATATCTTATACCCTGCCTTTCAACGACGTAATCACCAATACCGATTGGCAGTTGCACACCCTAAAAGCAGCCGTTGGACTTAAATTCACTCTAGGCGAGAAAGAAGTTATCATCAAGGAAGCTCCGCCACCGCCGAGCGAGCCAAAAGAAGTGCAAATAGTTGCAAAACCCGCGCCGGTTGCGGCGCTTCAAGCCAAAAACAAAATGAACGACGGCTCCGTCTTGAACTATGCCGAAATCTTGTTGAAAGACGAGTTGGTCAACGATATTATCCCGATTTTGCCTTATGTGTTCTTCGCGCCGAACAGCTCCGAATTACCAGATAGATATGTCCGGCTGAGTAATTCCTCAACTAGTTCGTTTGACGAAAATCAGCTTTCCGACGACGTCATCGGAGTTTACCATAACCTGTTGAACATTGTTGGAAAAAGGATGCAGACCTACGGCGATGCAAAAATCACTATTACAGGATGTGTCGAAGCCTTGGACGATAACGGAAATGTACAGGACCTTGCCCGCAGCCGCGCTCAAGCCGTCAAAAATTATCTCGAAAACGTCTGGGGCATTGAACCTGCTCGCATATCAATTTCCGAACGCGCTTTGCCCGAGCTTCCGTCGAGCCGTAATGAGCCTGATGGTCGCGAGGAAAACCGTCGTGTTGAAATCTCTTCAACAGACCAGCGAGTGCTTGAGCCGGTGCGCATAGCTCAAAAAACTACAGACATAGAGCCGAACAGCGTACTGTTTATGCCGAATATGCAATTTTCTGAATCAGTTGCAAACTACACCTTCTCACTGAAAAACGGCGACGGTGCTCAAATCTATTACACATACGGTGAAAATGCGCCGCCCGAGATGCTTCCGTGGCAAGTAAACAAAAACAATATTGCCTCATATATAAGCCCCAAGCAGTCTTTGAGCTATTTGTCTGCACAACTCGATTATACTTCGCAAGACGGGAAATCGAATAATTCCGAAGTGCAAATTCCCGTGCGCCGGATGATTTCCTCGAGAACCGCATCGGGTGAGGTTTTGCAGAATATGCAGGTGGAGCGTTTCAACGTCATCTTTTTCGATTTCGATAAACCTCGCGTTAGCAGTTTCAATCAATATCTCGTCGATTTTATACAACAAAAGATGAGAACGAACTCGAATGTAACGATTTTCGGATATACAGATCGACTTGGACCTGAAGGGCATAACCTTGACCTTTCGCAGCAAAGAGCTGATGCAATTTCCGAGTCAATCCGCAAGCGTATAGTGCCTGAATCCATGACCAGCAAAGGCGTGGGCGAAACATTGATTTACGACAACAATTTGCCCGAATGCCGCTTCTACAACAGAACCGTGATAATCGAGATTAAAACGCCAATTGGCGATGACTTTTTCAGAAACTACAAATAATCTCCGGTAAGAAAAATGAAAAAGAAAATAATAGATTTGCTTTTGCGTAGAATTGTCTGTAGAACTATGTTTTGGATAGTTTTGCTTCTTTCGTGCATCATTTTAACTAAACAGGCAACAGCCGAGGATATCTCACTGAGCAATGTTTTTCCGCAAAACTACAAATTCACGGCTTTGCTGCTTGGTAACGGACATTTCAGCATTACGACGAAGTATATCGGCGATACCGCAAAGCAGCTAATTTACAAGGATAGGGACGATAATCCGGTCAAGCCGCCGAATTATTCTTCCCATGTGCATTTCATGGTCGATAACGTCGTATTTCAGCTGCCGTACGAGGAAAATCCGGCGACTGGCGTATCGCCTCCGCAAAATCCGCTCTATATAACCGAGCTTTTTCGCGATACTGTCGCAAAAAATCCGAGAATAAACGCTCGAATGTACGGCGTGATGCCGACGACGGGTGATACAGTTAAATTCATTTTCACGATGGAACCGTCGAAGCGCCCCAGCGGCGGTTTTATAAAGATTTCGGCAACGCTGGATTCAATGAAAACGAGCCACAACGTTGGCGTTTTGCTGTTAATCGACACAAAAATCGGCGACAACGACCAAGCCCCAATTGTAACATCATTCGGCTACTATAATACGGAAAGGGAGTTCCCTTCGGCTACTCAACCCTTGATGCCCGAGTTTTGGCTGGCATTGGAAGGCAAACCCGAAAACCCGGGCTTAACGGCTCGCGGCAACCTTTCTGCAAGCGGATTAATCACTCCCGACCTTTTCATGTTCGGCAACTGGACAGATGCGGCTGGTAACGTCAAGGGACTCGGCTCATTCATCTGGAAAGACCGACAAGCAGACCAGACCTTGCTTTACTGGGATAGCGCCGTTTTGCTTATTTGGAATCCAAAGAACATTCTCCCGAATCGACGTGTTACTCTGGCTTCGACGGAAATCGGTATTGTCGATTCCCTAAAGGTTACAGACGCATGGGGACGCGGAAGCGGCTCCGGCGGAGGCGGTGGCGGATTCGGCGACGGCATGTACTATGCTTCGTCAAGCGGTTGCGTTTCCTACGATACGCTGCACCAGACAAATTGCGCCGATTTGACCTATCATCCATATACGCCGGATTCGCTCCAAGTCATGTTTATGATAACGAATTTGAAAAATAAGACATTTGATAACGTCGCAATTCGCATCGAAAGCCTGCCAGCCGGCTTTTCGGCTTCGAACATGCTTAGCCCGCTCATACCGAGTACGATTGACAGCGGTGTTTCAGCTGTCGGCACAATTACGATTTACGCAGAGCCGCGCCTGCTCGATGCCACTTACACTTTTCCGATAACCATAATCGGCGGTACCGGCGATACGATTTCGACTGACGACGTCTGCGTCAATCTCCCCGGTATCCTCGATACCGCGCGGGCTGAAGATTTGACGTTTCTGCCGCTATGCCCTTCTCGAACCGATACGCTGTGGTCGCCTCTTTCGCTTAAACGTGGCATAAGCTGTCTAGCGCCGGATTCTATATATATCATCGGAAATTTGCCGGACAGAAATTATTTTGCTCTGGCAAATCCTCTGCCGGCGATAATTCCCGCCTCAGGCACAGCTAATCTGGGCGTGATTTTCAAGCCGTCTGCGCTCGGCAATTTCACGGCAAAAGTCGTTGTAAGAATAAAGCAAACCGAAAACTTCGGCGGCGGCAATACAATCTATACTTTTGATACACTCAATCTAAGCGGAATCGGCAAGGACGAAGAATTTGCAATTCAAAACCGGCTCGACACAATCAATTTCGGACATATTTGCGTTGGCGACAGCGCCTTTCAAGTCAAACCCATACTCAATCTCGGCGGATGCGACGTAATTGTCCAAACGTATGAAATCCACGGCAGCAAGCCCGGTGCCTTTACCATGGCTAATTCTTCGGATTTTCCTATCGTTATTCCTCGTGAAGACCAAGGCTCTGTCGGACGCATGAACGTTAAGTTCTTGCCTAAAACATCAGGCGCGGATACAGCTTATATTGTCGTAACAAGCATTTCGACGCCGCGTCGAGATTCCGTCGTCGTTGTAGGATGGGGTGATTTGCCGGATTACTCCATCGTTGTTCCCACTCCGGATTTCGATACGATTTGCCCCGGCATATCGAACATGGTGCAATTGACATTGGAAAACTCGACGGCATGCCCTGTCGATATTGACTCAATTTATGTTCAATCGGCTACAACCGGCTTCAGCTGCAACCCCGAAAGCATGTCGATTACCGCACACAGCAATGCAGATATTAGTGTTTATGCAGATTTGGCTACAGAGGGAACTTATTCTGCAACTGTTTTCATAAAAAACGGAACAGATATTCGGCAAACCCAAATCAATGCCGTAGCGGCTCTTCGCGAGCTTTCGACCGACCCGCCGCTCGCTTTCGGCGACGTTAGACTCAAGCGCAACTCAACACTTAATTACACCGTAACATCAACCGGCAGCGCAGGCGTTGAAATTGACAACATTCGATTCGAAGGCATAAACCCGGGCGATTTCAGCTATACTTTACCTACCGGAAAGTCGCTGCCGCTGTGGCTTGAGCCGGATTCCACGCTGGTTATAAGCGTTACTTTTTCGCCAAGCGACATTGAGCTTCGTCAAGCATTTATAACCTTCGACATGAACGGCGATTATATATGCAATTTGCCTGACCGTGTGCGTATTTCAGGGCGCGGCATTCAACCAGTAATTGATATTCCGCAAAACGTTATCAACGTTGGCAGGGTTTGCGTCGGAAAAACCGTCGATACATCGCTGTTGGTGCGTAATCCGGGTAATGCCCCGCTGCATATTTCGAATGTTAACTTCGACGGCTCAACCTCGTTTTCAGTAAACGAAACATTTCCGCAAACCGTTGACAGCAACAACAGCCGCAGAGTTCCGTTGCGCTTTACGCCGACGCTTTTGGGCGATTTCGAGGCGCGATTAGGCTTCGAATGTAACGGCGACTGGCTATTTACGACCGATACACTGTTTTATATACGCGGCACAGGCATTATTTGCGCCGAAGTCAGCATTGATACAATTTACGGTGAAGTCGGAAAGACAGTCGATATACCAATCAATATCAAACCCGCTGCCGGATGCAACATTTCGGCGATGGACATTGCTACGATAATGAATCAATCAAATAAGCGCGATATTGAATTCGGAGTCGATAATGATCCGAGCTTGTTTAGATTTAGCAATAATGTGTCCGGCGGCATGGTATCACCTTTGGTAATAATGAATACAGCCAGCAGCATTTCAATATCGAATTCTACGGACATAGAGCTTCAAAGAAGTGATAAACTGACTATTTTAAAAGGAGATGTGCTTCTAGGAGCAAACGATGAATCTGTATTGCACACAAGAGTATCACAATTTGCCAGCCCTTATTCAGAAATTTTGACGAAAGACGGCTTACTGATACTGCAATGGTGCGCCCTCGACAAGCGTTATATCAATTTGAGCGGCGTTAGCTCATTGATTGACATTAAAAACAACCCGGTTAGCGAAACAGTTAATTTCGACATTTATTTAAAGGATGAAGAAACCGTCAAAATATCACTTGCAAATGAATTAGGCAACGAAGAAACTATATTGTACGAAGGTAAGCTAAAAAGCGGCACAACTCCGTTCAGCGCCGATATGACGAGCTTCGGAAGCGGTACGTATTTCATTTTGCTGAAACGCGCGGAAGCCGTTCAAACTCAAAAATTACTGAAGGTTGATTAAAAATCGTTGGTTATTTGCGATAATAATAATATATTTGTAGTTCTTTAAATAAATAATTCATCATTAATTGGTATTATCTGGAGGCAATTAATTGAAAAAGCTGTACGGTAAAATCTTGATAATAATACTGCCGATTATCGGAGCTTTTTTCATGCTGAAGCCCACTTGGGACGCAAGCCAACTTCAAACTATATGGGAACAAAAGCTCAAAGACGCCCAAAATGCTCCTTCACCGGCAGACTCTTTGGAAATAATTGAGCAGTTTGAAAAAGAATACGGCGATGCCTTTTTATCGGCAAAACAATCACGTATTAAACTCGGTCTTGACCTTCGCGGCGGTATGTATGTTACTCTCGAAGTAGATGTTATTAAAATGCTCGAGGAATCGGCTAACAAAAATGCAATCGACGAAATCTTTACGAGCGCTCTCGAACGCACTCGAGCCGACCTGAAAGAATCGAACAAAGACGCAGTCGAAACATTCGTTCAAAACCTTTACGACGCCGGCAAAACTGCTGGAAAAGAAGTTAAGTTAACCGATTATTTCGACGCCGGTGGAAGAACAGACGACGAAGAAAAGATGGAAAAAGCCGTCGTTAACATGTTGAAAGATATTGAAACCGAATCCATGGACCAAGCTATGCTTGTGTTCAAGCAACGTTTTGATGCCTTCGGCGTGGCGGAAATCAACATATTGAAGCAAGGCAGCCGCAGAATTATGGTCGAAGTTCCCGGTGTTTCGAACGAAAAAGACATCATGTCGCTGCTACAAACGACTGCGCGTCTCGAGTTCAAATTAGTTAAAAATGAACCTCCTGTGCTGGTAGCGTTTCATAATATTGATAATTTTCTTGCAAAACAAGCTAAAGCCTTGAAGCTTGCAGGCGTAACTGATGCAACTTCAAGGTCTGCCGATAGCGCAATGGCGTCTAATGATACAACTAAAGCCGAAGTCGATTCCGCAATCGCTAAAGCCCAAGCCGACAGCGCAAAAGTTGCAGATTCTGCTGCTGCTGCAGACACTTCCGCAGACGCTTATGCAGGTTTGACCGACGAGGAAAAGAGCAAGCGTTATATTGAAGACCACCCATTTACAACTTTGTTTGAAACTTTTTATTGGGATGGACAAAAGAACTCACGTAACCAACAAGTCGGTTATATGAATACATCTTTCGGCGAAGGAGTTTATAACTTTCATATATATGAACCGACAATCAAGAAGTTCCGCGAAATTCTCGCACGTCCGGAAATTAAAGAAATGTTGCCAGAAGGCATCGAAATTATGCTTTCAAAACCAGAAAAAGTTACTGGCAAAGACGGCAAGGAATATCGCTCATGGGCATTTTACGCTCTGAAAAAAGAAGCCGAACTCCGAGGCGACGTCATAACCAGTGCAGTTGCTACTTATGACCAAACTCAGAACCAGCCTATCGTTTCTATGACGATGAATAGTGAAGGCGCCGAAAAATGGGCGCGCATCACAGGCGAAAACATCGGCAAGCGCATTGCAATTATTCTTGACGACCAAGTATATTCGGCTCCGAATGTTATAAATAAGATAGTCGGCGGTTCTTCGCAAATCACAGGCGTATCGACCGAAGAAGCAAAACTGCTGAAAACGATTCTCAACGCAGGCAAGCTGAAAGTGCCGGTTGAAATCGTCGAAAAACGCGTTGTTGGTCCATCACTCGGCGAAGATTCGATTCGCAGCGGTATTACATCAATCATTGTTGCCGCAATCCTTGTTGTGCTGTTTATGGCAATTTATTATGCTGTCGGCGGACTAATCGCAGACTTTGCCGTGATGCTTAACATTTTACTTATTGTGGCTGTCCTTGCCGCATTCAAAGGTACATTAACATTGCCAGGTATAGCTGGTATTATTCTTACTTTAGGTATGGCGGTCGATGCCAACGTGCTTATTTACGAACGTATTCGTGAAGAGCTTTACAAGGGGCGTTCCTTGCGCTCGGCTATCGACGAAGGCTATAGCAAGGCTATGACTGCGATTTTGGACTCTAACATTACTACCTTTATTATAGGCTTGATTCTTTATTTCTTCGGAACAGGTCCCATTCTAGGTTTCGCAATGACTCTTATAATTGGTATCCTTGCCACTCTGTTCTGCCAAATAGTTGTTACCCGCGCCATAATCGAAATCATTGTTCGCCGTGGTGCAACCTATTTAAATATCGGTCAACCCAGAATTATTAATCAAGCATAATGTTAATAACGGCATATTATCGAAAGGAAATATAAATGCGATTTTTTCATGATACAAATATTGACTTCGTCGGGGTCAGGAAATTCTTTCAATACTTTTCCATGGTTGCCATTTTCGGCGGTATCATTCTAGTATTCATTATCGGTATCGACTACGGTATCGATTTCACCGGCGGATACGAAAAAACAATTAAAATGGCTCAGCCTATTTCGGCAGAACAATTACGAGATTTCCTAGTTAAATCTGATATTAATGTTGATGAAATCAAGTCCTTCGGCCAAGAAGACCAAGCCCTAATTAGAATTAAAGATACAGTCAATTTCAACCAGAAACTAAGCGATGGCGTCAAAGCTAACCTTCCCGGCAATAACATTGAAGTAATAAAAGAAGATACTATCAGCGCAAAAGTTGGTCAGGAAATGCGTTTTAACGCTTTTCTTGCTGTATTTCTTTCGCTGATTGCAATTTTAATTTACATTGCTTTCCGATTTGAGTTCATCTATGGCGTTGGCGCTGTCATCGCTATGATTCACGATGTTATTTTTACTTTTTCAGTAATCGTTATTGTTCAAAAACTCGGTTGGTTGAATCTCGAAGTTAACATGTCTATCCTTGCCGCTATGCTAACGGTCGTCGGTTACTCAATCAACGATACCGTTATCATCTTCGACCGCATTCGCGAAAACAAAACTAAGCATAAAGGTATGCACTTCTTGAAGCTTGTCAATTTGAGTATCAACGAAACCCTTAGCCGCACGGTTAATACAGTTTTAACAGTTGTGCTTGTCCTTCTGGCAATGGTTATTCTTTCCGGTCCTGTGCTTCAGGGATTTGCCTTCACGATGCTAATCGGTATTTTAATCGGTACTTATTCATCAATTTATATTGCAAGCGCTATCGTTATATATTACCTCGAAAAAAAGGGCAAAATTAAAGCTGAAGAAGAGCCTACGAAAAATTCTTTGGCAACTTCCAAGGCATAATAACAAGGCATAATAAGTAGTTACATACTTGATAAGCGAGGCTACCTAAATGGAAGAAAACAAACCATATAAAAGTATAATCCAAGGCGACAATCCCAAAATCGCAATAATCGAATTGGGCGAAAACGTTCTTGGAGGCGCCGATGCTCTGAATTTTTCCACTTTGCTCGAAGATATCGGCAAACAAGGCGCGCTTTTTGCCATAATCAACCTTGAGCATGTCGTTATGATGAATAGTTCCGGTCTTGGAATGCTTGTCAGCGGACTGACTGTCTTACGGAAGTATGGAGCAAAAATGTTCTTGTGTAACTTGCCGCCAAAAGTAGAATCGCTTTTAGCAATGACCCATTTAAACCAAGTTTTTACAACTTTTACGGATATAAAAGAAGCTCTTAATAATTGCAAATAGCTTCCCCCGAAAAAATAAATTTGGTAAAAATAAAAAAAAAAGCTAAATTTATAATGCTCCGCTCCGAAAAGGACAAGGGGCATTATTTTTGTCTGAAAAATCATATTAAAAAAATAGGATAAAATGAGCGTTACACTTATTGTCGGTTCGCAATGGGGCGACGAAGGAAAAGGCAAGATTGTCGATTTATTGAGCGCCGGAGCTGATTACGTGGCGCGTTATCAAGGCGGCGCTAACGCAGGTCATACAATTGTAATTAATTCTCGCCAATACATTCTGCATCTAGTACCATCGGGTATATTAACTCCGAATGTTAAATGTATAATCGGAAACGGAGTCGTAATCGACCCTGTCGCACTGATGGAAGAAATCAAAATGCTCGAAGATAACGGCGTTAAAGTTGAAGGGCGCTTGTTCATCAGCCATAAAGCGCATTTAATTATGCCCTATCATAAAATTCTCGACCGCGCTTCGGAAGAGCGCAGTGAAAGCAAATCCATCGGAACGACAGGACGCGGTATCGGTCCGGCTTATATCGATAAGTTTCGCAGGTGTGGCATAAGGATTGTTGATTTGCTCAATCGCAAATCATTGGAAGAGAAATTACGTATGAACCTGTCCGAAAAGAACGACATCCTGAGCAAAATCTATGGCGTCGATGAAATCGATGTTGATGAGATTATTCAAACATATTCGGAATTCGATAAAATAATCGACCCATATATTACCGACACAACACTGTTAATCAATGAAGCTGCAGCCGAAGGCAAAACCATCATTGCCGAAGGCGCTCAAGGCGCTCTGCTCGATGTCGACCACGGCACTTATCCATATGTAACAAGTTCCAATCCAACTTCTGGCGGTGCATGCACCGGACTCGGCATTCCTCCGACTTCCATCAAACGAATCATTGGCGTTGTCAAGGCTTACTGCACTAGAGTCGGTAACGGACCATTCCCAACGGAGTTGAACACAAAAATTGGAGAATTTCTCCGTCAGCAAGGTTCTGAATATGGAGCTACCACCGGCAGACCCCGCCGTTGCGGCTGGCTCGACCTCGTTGCGCTGAAATACTCGGTTATGATTAATGGTATCAGCGAAATAGCGCTCACCAAACTCGATGTGCTCGACGATTTCGATGAAATCAGTATCTGCACTGAATATAAACTAAATAGTAAAACAACGAAATACTTTCCAGCTGATATTGACACTCTTGCTCAAGCAGAGCCGGTTTTTGTAAAGTTGCCCGGCTGGAAAACAAAAATTTCCGGCGCAAAGAATCTCCAAGATTTACCCGTTCAAACTCAAAATTATCTTAAATATATTGAAGATTATACCGGCGCAAAAATCACTATCGTTTCGCTAAGCCCGGACAGAGATGATACAATTGTTGCGTAATAATTATTAGGGACAATTTAAGAATTGTCCCTTGTTTTTTTCTGTCATTTCAAATACAAATTGATTTAAATCCTAATTATCCAGCCATTCCTTGAATTTCGTAACTTTATCAATGCTGACATATACTTCCTTTTGAGGCGTAGGCTGCAAATCAAGTTTCAGCCGGCTTTTAGGGAAAACATGAACATTGGCGATAGATTGCAGCTTGACGAGAAATGCTCGATTTACGCGGAAAAATTCTTTTGGGTTAACGAGTTCGCCGAGCTGGTCGAGGCTTTGGTCAAGCGTATAATTGCATTTGGACTTGGTTGTAAGGAATGTAATACCATCGTCCGAAAAAAAGTAAGCAACTTCCTCAATCGGAACTGACTTGATTTTCTGTCCAATAGAAACTGCAAAACGTGTCTTATACTCCTTTTCCTTAGGCGAAAACAGTCCGTAAAGCATTGCAGGGTCGATGATGTGGGTTGCCTGTTTATTCCAATCCTTGTATTTATCGATTGCGGCGGCAAGCTCAACACTCGATATCGGCTTGAGAAGATAGTCGATACTTTTGAGTTTAAAAGCCTTAATCGCATATTCGTCATAAGCTGTTGTAAAGATAATCGGCGCGGATATTTTAACATTTTCGAATATTGCAAAACTCAAGCCGTCTTCGAGATGAATATCCAGAAAAATCAAATCTGGCTCTTTGTTGTTGGCAAACCAAATGACGGCATCCTCGATGGATTCGAGCGTCGCCAAAACGTTTATTTTAGAGTCGATTTCGTGAATCATCCTTGTAAGCCGCTGAGCAGCCAATTCCTCGTCTTCTATGATTATTACGTTCATTTTTTAGCTCCTTAAGTTAAACTCAAAAATATGCATTAGGTGGCGTTTGCCACTTTCCAAGCATAAATAATGTGAATTAAAAGAAATATGTGCATAATTATGAATATTTCATTTTTTTCTTTTAATAGAAATTTTAATAATTCAATAACATATTGATATTACATTAATTATGAGATACTCATAATGTAAGATTTTAAATCAATAACCAATTTTTGTTACAACGACTATAGGATTCAAGCCCATAATGTGGTTTAAAGCAATGGAATTCTTGAAACATATTTGTCGCCGACCTTGCCGAACGTTGCCGGTTTATCTGTGAAATACTTGTATCTATTAGCAATATTGGTTTGTCCGATTCCTGTCGATTCAATCTTTGTCGGTCTTACCTGGAAATTGTTTTCAACCACGATATAGCCTTTTTCGACAATCGTAATACATATCCTAAGAGGTGATTTCTTTGAGAAAGTATTATGTTTGATGCAATTCTCGATTAAAATTTGCAAGGTCAAGGGCGGTATTTTCATCGCAAGGAATTCATCGCCAACATCTACGCAAAAATCAATTTTATCCTTAAACCTGATGTTCAGCAAAAAGGCATAAGCCCGTACAAAGTCAATCTCAGAGCCAAGTTCAACCAAATCGCCAGATTTATGTTCAAGCACATATCGATAAATTTTTGCCATATGTTCGGTAAATTTTTCCGCCAAATCCGGGTCGAGCTTTATTAATGAAATCAGCACATTCAAGCTGTTGAAAAGAAAATGCGGATTTACTTGATTCTTGAGCGTATCAAACTGCGACTGCAGGTTTTCCTTTTGCAGCTTAAGCAGTTCGTTTTTATTTATTTGTAGTTCGGTAAAATATGTCTGCATTTGCTCAACAGTCTTGGAATAATCCTTTTCGAGCGCAAAAATCGTTTTTTCGAGCTGTGCTTCGAGTCGCTTGCGCTCGGTAATATCCTGAACCAGAGAAGCTAAACCGATAACATTACCGTTTTTATCTTTCAGTGGCGTATTATACCATTCGCAGTGGATGATTCTTCCGTCTTTTGTGCAATTTTTATTTGTGTTTCGAGTGCCAGTGCTTTGCTGAATCATTTTTTCGAGCAACCTACGAATTTCATCTGTAATATCATCTGGCACGATGATATCGAATGGCTTTCCGATAGCCTCATCCTTGGTAAAACCGAAAAGCCGCTCTGCCGTTGGATTCCATTCGACAATATCAAATTTTTCATCCCATTCGATATAAGCCAGTGGGGTATGGAGTATATGCAGCGTCAAGCGCTCATTGTTTTTCCTGAGGGCTTCTTCGGCAGCTTTACGTTCTGATATGTCGTGAACAATAGCTATTGCAAGTTGTCTATCATGGCGATGGAAAATGCCGCCAGTTATTTCCACATTGAATAGCGAGCCGTCTTTCTTTCGGTGGAAGCTTTCCGGAATGCTGTAAGTGATATTAGCTCCTTCGCTATTGATTGGCTCTACTTTTTCTGCCGAAATATCGTCAATTGTCAAACTAAGCATTTCATCGCGGTCATATCCATACAGTTTCAGAGCAGAATCGTTGGCATCGAGTATTTCGCCGCTGTCGACATTAATCAGGAATATAGCATCGCCAGCGGCATCGAAAATAGATTTATACTTGTTTTCATTTTCTTTAATCAGTTCGTCGGCACGCTTCTGCTCGGATATATCCAGCGAAATTACGCCTGTCAGAACGCCGCCAGTTGAGTTTTTTATCGGAAATGAATAAGTTTGGAATATTGATTTTGCGCCGGTTTTATCAGTATATTCATCTTCGGATATGACGACATTTTTGCCCGGAATTTCTTTCTGTGTCAATATTGTATAATGAGGAATTTCTCCAGTTTCGAGTAATTCTTCGAAGGTTCTACCTTCGATTTGTTCAATACCGGTTAATACTTTCATATAATCGTTGACAAACAAGTATTTGTCGTTTTCATCCTTGATGAAGGCGACAGCAGGAATATTATTCATAAATGAAACAAATCGCGCTTCACTTTCGGCAAGGGCTTTTTCCGCTTTTTTCCGCTCCGTAATGTCGCGAATTTGGGTTAAAGTTGCTACCTCATTGTTGTAGTTAATGATTACAGCGTTAAATTCTACCGGCAGTAAAATTCCTTGCCTTGTGAGCAGAGCCGATTCATAAATTGACGGCATTTCCTCGCCGGCTTGGCGACGAGTATAATACTCATAAACTTGCTTTCTGTAGTTGGGATGAATGAAATCTATAAATGGCTTCCCTACTATATCATCAAGGTTGTAACCGAGGATATCTGCCATTTTTTTATTTATAAAGACAAGAATTCCATTTTGAAGTATGACGATGCCGTCGTTTGCCCTTTCGACGAATGTTTGGTATTTTTTTTCTTGCTCAATTTGAGCGCTTTCAGCTTTTTCGAACGATTGTTTGTAAGTAAACATCATGATAGCTGTGCGGTTGCTTGAGTATGCAGCCGCTGAACCGATTGCATAAATTACTAAAATATAAAGGATGTTACTGCTTATATTAATAAGCAATTCCGGCCTTAGTATGTAAAGCGTTCCGATATAGATTCCAAGAAAGAAAATGCCGT
>CAYLSY010000002.1:23627-24457 GCA_964386275.1 uncultured Hyphomicrobiales bacterium | reverse complement strand
CCAAAACAACCGCAGCCGCGAAATTCTGAACACTAATTCGTTGATGATTGCCGCCGAAGAGGAAAATTTCACTCGAGCTTTTAAAAATCAATTAACCAAGGAAGAAAACACAATATTGAAATACAACGATATGTTGCTCATCGATAATGAAATTATCCGCCGCCAGAGCGAGATTACGGAAAATCTATATAGCCGGTTAATCGGAGGAGTCGCAACTGCTACTGATTACATTAACGAATTGAACAACGCCGCAGTTTATTCGTTAAATCAAAAAATTCACGAGCTGCAGCGTATTTCGGCTGTTGTTAACATTATGATTAAAACAGGAAATTTTGATTATAAATAATTATTGAATATTAAAATTATGAAAAACTATTGCACAATACTATCGAAAAACCCGTTCGGGTCAATCACAAAAAGCATAATAACTGCTCTACTACTGCTTATTATTGCCTCATGCAGCTCCAACGATAAGAAGAGCGATGGTTATGGTAGTTTCGAAGCCGAAGAAACGCTGATTTCAAGCGAAGTTGCTGGTAAAATCATTCATTTGCAGCTCAACGAAGGAGATTTGCTTAAAACCGGCGATATAATTGCTCAAATCGATACCTTACAGCTTATGCTGCGTCGAGAGCAACTACTGGCAAGCATTTCCGCTATCGGTTCGAAAACTCAGAATGTTGATGTCCAAATTGATGTTCTGCAAAAGCGTATGGACAACCTGCTCCGTGAAAAGAACCGTATCGAACGTCTTTTGAAGGATTCGGCGGCAACGCAAAAGCAATATGACGATTTTACTGGCGCATTGAAGGTAGTCGAGCGGCAAAGAG
>CAYLSY010000002.1:7465-23617 GCA_964386275.1 uncultured Hyphomicrobiales bacterium | reverse complement strand
TCCCATTTGACGCCCGAAATCATGAAGTTGAACTCCACCGGCAAATAGACGCCACCCGCTCAAGCATGAACACTGCCAACGAAGGCTTGCTCAGCGAACGCAAGCCGCTCTCGGTGCAAATCGAGCAAATCGACGACCAAATTGCCAAATGCACCATCAAAAGCCCTTATACTGCAACCGTTCTCGCAAAATACGCCAAGGAAAATGAAATTTGTGTCCCCGGCAAACCTCTCGTGAAAATTGCTGATTTATCCAAATTATACCTTCGAGTCTATGTTTCCGGCGAACAGCTGAACAAAGTTAAAATCGGCGGAAAAGCTGACGTAATCTTCGATTCCGGCAAAGACAATATCGAGCATTGCGAAGGAACAGTAACATGGGTTTCGAGCAAGGCGGAATTCACTCCAAAAATAGTCCAAACTCGCCAAGAGCGCGTCAATCAAGTTTATGCTGTGAAAATTGAAGTTGCAAATCCAGATGGAAAAATTAAAATCGGTATGCCCGGCGAAGCAATTTTTAAATAATACTCATAATGCAAAACATAATCGAAATAAATAGCATATCCAAACGCTACGGCAATATTCAAGCGCTTTCCGAAGTTGACTTCACTGTGCCTAAAGGAGAAATATTCGGACTAATCGGTCCGGATGGCGCTGGTAAAACATCGCTGATACGCATTATTGCTACTTTGTTGCTTGCCGACAGCGGTTCGTGCAAAGTGCTTGAATACGATACCGTTAAGCAATACAAACAAATTCGAAAAGAAATCGGCTATATGCCCGGACGGTTCTCGCTTTACCAAGATTTGACAGTCGAAGAAAACGTAGAACTCTTTGCTGCGATATATAATACAACTTTAAAGGAAAATTACGAATTAATTAAACCGATTTATTCTCAAATCGAGCCTTTCAAAAAACGCCGCGCTGGCAAACTATCCGGTGGAATGAAACAAAAGCTGGCACTTTCCTGCGCACTCATACATAAGCCGAAATTATTGATTTTAGATGAGCCTACAACTGGTGTCGACCCAGTATCGCGTAAGGAGTTTTGGGATATGCTCGCAAATTTGAAGCGATTGGGAATCACGATTTTCGTTTCAACGCCATATATGGATGAAGCCTCGCTATGCGATACGGTTGCGCTGATACAGAACGGAAAAATCATGATGATAAACTCGCCAAGTAATATTGTGCATTCGTTCGGAAAAAAATTGTATTCTATGGAAAGCGAAAATATTCAAAAGCTTTGCCTGATATTGAAAAACATTCCTGAAATAGCTTCAGCAGCAGCATTCGGAGATAGTGTCCACGTAGAATTAATGCAGGGCGCATCCATCAATAATATTGTCGAATTGATTAGCAAGCAAGGTTTTCACGATTTAAAACACAAACCCGTCGAACCGAAAATTGAAGATGTGTTCATTACTTTAATGGAAAAACAATGAACAAAAGCGACTATGCAATCGATGCGAATGAAATCACAAAACGATTCGGCTCGTTTACAGCTGTGAATAAAATTTCGCTAAGGGTTCGGAAAGGCGAAATATTCGGTTTCCTTGGCGCAAACGGCGCCGGAAAAACTACCGCAATTCGCATCTTTTGCGGATTATCCAAACCCAGCAGCGGAAAAGCAACTATCGCTGGATTCGATATTTATAAAAAACGCGAGCGCATAAAAAAGCATATCGGGTATATGTCCCAAAAATTCTCCCTCTACGAAGACTTGACAATAATGGAAAATCTTTCATTTTTCGGCGGTATCTATGGCTTGAACCGCAAGGAAATTATGGAACGAAGCGGTATTTTGATAGAAAAGCTTGGATTACACTCCCAAAAGGATATGCTCATCAGCTCGTTGCCGCTCGGTTGGAAGCAGAAACTGGCGTTTTCGACTGCAATTTTCCATGAACCCGAAATCGTATTCCTGGATGAGCCCACGGGCGGCGTCGACCCCATTACTCGCCGTCAATTTTGGGACATGATTTACGAAGCTGCCGAACGCGGTATAACCGTTTTCGTTACGACCCATTACATGGATGAAGCCGAGTATTGCAATAATGTATCAATAATGTCCGAAGGTAAAATCGCCGCCATGGGCGCCCCTTCGCAGCTAAAGGAAAAATTCGGATGCAATACGATGGACGAAGTTTTTCTTAAAATCGCAAGGAAAATAAAGGACTAAATCTTTATGAAAAGACTTATTGCATTTATAAAAAAGGAATTTATCCATATTGCCCGGGATAAGCGCACCCTGTTGATTCTAATAGGTATTCCAGTTGTGCAAATCATTTTATTCGGCTACGCAATTACTAACGAAATTCGCGGCGCACAAGTTGCGTTGCTGACGCATTCGAACGATGCTCAAACCCAAATCTTGACCAATAAACTTTTATCGACCGGATACTTTCAACTTTACAAGAACCTCGACACCGAGAACGAAATCGAAGCCGCTTTTCAATCCGGTAAAATAAAGCTGGCGCTGATTATCGAAGACAACTTCGATTACCAGCTTTCGAAAAACGGCAGCGCTTCGGTGCAAATCATTGCCGACGCTACCGAGCCGAATACAGCAAATACTCTTGTTTTTTACGTCAGCTCAATATTGAATGATTATGCAAGAGAGCTGAATTCTGCCGGTATTGCCGTTGGAAAACCACCGCTGACAATCAATCCAGAAATTCGTATGCGTTACAATCCTGAATTAAAAGGAGTATATCTTTTTGTGCCGGGGCTTGTGGCAATTATATTAATGTTGATTTCGGCACTGATGACTTCAATTTCCATAACCCGCGAAAAAGAAACTGGTTCGATGGAAATACTGCTTGCTTCGCCGATGAAGCCGCTAATGGTGATTATCGCAAAAGTCATACCTTATTTGACTTTATCGTTCCTTATCTCAATAATTGTGCTATGCCTCGGCTATTTTGTTTTTAATACTCCGATTAAAGGCAATCTGGTTTTTCTTTTATTTGAATGTATATTGTTCAACTTGACGGCTTTGTCGCTCGGAGTGCTGATTTCCTCGCGTGCGCCGACTCAGCAAATCGCGCTTATGGCTTCGCTCGTTGGACTGATGATGCCGACAATTTTGCTTAGTGGATTCATTTTTCCGGTGGAAAACATGCCGTGGATTATTCAAGTCGTGGCGTATATGATGCCTGCGAAATGGTTTATCGTTATTATTCGGGATATTATGCTAAAAGGTTCGGATATAACGCTATTATGGCGAGAAACGCTTGTCCATGAAGGATTTGCGACTCTTTTCATTATTGCCGGAACTAAAATTTTCAAAGAAAGATTGCAATGAAAAAGATATTGATTTTTTTAAGAAAAGAATTCTTGCAAATTTTCCGCAACCGGTCAATGGCGCTGATGATACTGGGTTTGCCTATTTTGCAACTTTTGATTTTAGGAAATGCAGCCACATTCGAAATCAAAAAGTTGAAACTCGGTATCGTTGATAAGGATTTGTCGAGCGTTTCGCGGTTGCTCCATTCGAAATTGATGTCGTCGGACTATTTCGATGTTATTCTTTTTGCATTCGATGAAAATTCCGCCGAAGAAGGACTGATGGATAATTCAATTGATTTCTATATCGAAATACCAAAAAATTTCGAAAGCGAATTGTTTCGAGAAAACGAAGCCAAACCACTGATTGTCATCAACGCTATAAACGGAAGCAAGGCATCGGTGGCTATGGGCTATTTGACGAACGTCATCGCGGATTACAACCGCGAGATTAGAGAAAAGTATTCTTCCGCAATTCCAGTCAATATTGAGCCATCAGCCCAATTGAAATCTATATCAACAGAATACTCTTTCTGGTACAATCCCGACATGAACTACCACTTCTTTATGGTGCCGGGAATTCTTGTAATGCTTGTTACTATTATCGGATTGTTCCTGTCGTCGATGAATGTTGTTCGCGAAAAAGAAATTGGCACTATCGAGCAGTTAAATGTTACTCCTATAAAAAAATACCAATTTATCATCGGAAAACTGCTGCCGATGTGGATTATCGGATTGTTCGAGCTATCGTTTGGAATGGTAGTGGCGTGGGTGATTTTCCGAATTCCTTTCGAAGGAAGCGTAGCACCGGTTTTCGCCTTTTCGAGCATTTATCTGATTGCAGTTTGCGGAATGGGGCTGCTGATTTCAACTCTATCGAACACTCAGCAGCAGGCTATGTTTCTATCGTGGTTTTTCATGGTAATATTCATCCTATTGAGCGGCTTGTTCACTGCAATCGAAAATATGCCGGACTGGGTGCAAACCATTACCCTATTCAACCCTGTGCGATATTTCATCGAGGTAATCCGAATGGTAATACTCAAAGGTTCAGGCTTTTCGAATTTAACGAAGCATTTTCTTGTTGTGTCAATTTTTGCCGTTGTATTAAACATACTTGCGGCGATTAGGTATCGGAAAACAGTTTAGAATTATTTCAAGCTATTTTTCTATTTCTTTCTCTGAAAAGCCTTAACAAATCAGGCAAATAATCGCTTTGCGGATTCAATGCAAGCATATCTATTTTCAACTTTCGGAATAATGCCCGTAAATATTCTTCGCGTTCTATCAACAAATGCCGCAACGATTCAATTTGTTTATCGCCGGTTAACGCAATAAGCCTTAGTTCGCCGCTTTCCGCATCGGACAAGGGATATATACCCTTAGGCGGCACGTTTTCAATATTAGATTTTAAAACAACCGCAATTGCATCATGTCTGAGAGCGAGTTTCGCAAGCGAGGATTCAAAATTAGCAGAGAAAAAATCAGATAGAATAAACACAATACTACGTTTTTTTTGTATGCGGCAATATTCCTCGAAAACCCGTGATAGACTTGTTTGACTCGTATTTTCCTTCTCATTAAATATCTCGGCAATTATGCGTCTTACCTGATTATGGTTGGAAATCGAGCGAATGAACTTATTGATTCTTTCATCGAAAAACGCAGCTCCAACAAGCTCCCCAGCTGATAATGCCGAGAATCCAACTGTAGCGCAAAACGAAGCCATACTTTCTTTCAGTTCGATACTTCCAGTTATGTCAAAGACCGACGAGCTTGTGTCAATCAAGAAATATACCCGCAGCCGTCTTTCTTCGATAAAAGTTTTAATATGAGGCTGACCGAGCCTTGCTGTAACCCTCCAATCAATTGCCCGCGTGTCGTCTCCCCAGTTGTAAGGACGAACGGAATCAAATGCCAGTCCCTGACCTTTGAAAACGCTTCGGAAAGCCCCGGAAAAATGCTCTTCTGACAATTTCTTGCCATAAATCGCTATCTTCCTTGTTCGGTTAAAGTCTAATAATGCCATTTGAAAAGTATGCTGTTAATTTTACCCCAAAAACTCAATAGACATTTAGCGTTGTTTCTAGTGGTTTGATTATAGATGACTTATCATGAAATTTCTTTTCCCTCATTGCAAAAGGTGTAGGGGGATTTTCTTGTATGGCAGCCGCAATCGTAATTATTTGCATCATCTAATGAAAAAATTTGGATTTTACTTTATAATAGTCAATTCCATTGTATCAATGATTGTCAAAACTCAGCGAAGAATCCAGTTTTATTGCGCAATATTGGTTCTTCGCCACACTTCGTTCCGCTATGAATGACATTTTTTCAGAACTCAACAATGGAAATAAAAAGTCCCCGAAGGGACTGTTTTCAATTCAATATTAAAGAAAATGAAATAATAATAATTATGCGCATATATCTTTTATTTTCACACTGTTTCAGCTTTACAAAGTGGCAATCGCCACCTTATTGGATCCTAATAGTCTCGCCTGTTTTCAGTGTTTTCTTGTTCTTATTTTTTGATTTCAGCTGTGAAACAGAAACACCGAATTTTTTAGCGATTTTTTCGTAGGAATCGCCATTTTTCACTTTGTAGTTTTTAGGCAAGGCATTCACTTTCTTTTGCGGCGCAGAGCTGCCTTTTGCCGGTTCGCTGGTAACGATTTTCAGCTTTGTGCCAGCATAAACTGTGTTGCCAGCGACTTGTTTGGGATTCCATTTCTTAATTTGTTGCTCTGTTACACCATAACGGGCTGCAATTGTTCCAAGCGTCTCGTTTTTCTTGACCTTATGGGAAATTTGCTTGCCAGCGGCAGGTTTTGATGAAGCCAAGTTTTCCCCTGCATCTTCGGGAACCACTTTGATTGTCAGTTTTTGTCCCGATTTAACAGTATTCTTTTTCAGATTATTCGCTTTCTTGATTGCATCAATCGAAACGCCATAGGAATCGGCTATACGCGCAAGCGTTTCGCCTTTTCTAACCTTGTGTGTTATTGTCTTGGATTTCTTCGATGCAATGTTCTTGGTTTCCTTGCTGTTGTCGACAGCAATTTTTAATTTAGAACCAGCAACGATATCGTCGCCGCTGCCTTCGATTTCATTAAGCTCCTTTAAGTAATCAATCGTTACTCCGTGGCTTTGAGCGATGCTGAAAAGCGATTCGCCGGCTTTTACTTCGTGAGTAATATATTTTTGATTTGATGACTCTTTTGTCTTTTTTGTAGTAGCCGAGACTGGTTTTGGAGAGCTTGATTCCTGATTATTACTCGCAAAAGAAGAATTTTTGTTGTCGATTAATCCGAGCGGTATTCGAAGTTCAGTCCCGGGTTTCAGCTTTTTGGTTGTAGCTTTAATGTCGTTTTGCTCAGCCAGTTCTGCGGAATTCACTCCATAATATTTGGCAATCGAACGCAAGGTTTCGCCGTATTCGACTACGTGTGTAATCCATGGCTGCTTTTCTTCGACTGTTAAGTTTGGAAAATTTGCTGCAAAAGTTTTCAGCGAGCCAAGCGGAATTTTTACGTCATAGCTTTCGACATCAGGCGGCGTGCAAGCGCGAATTAGCTCGGGATTAAGTGCCTGAATTTCTTCGAGCGATGTTTCGGCACACTTGGCAATTGCTTTCAAGCTGATTGGCTCGGTAATTGTGTATGTGTCATATTTATATTCCGGAATGAAATTCAGCTCGCCCAAGTTGAAGCCGTATTCGCTCGGATTCAGGAAAATCTTAGTGGCTGCGATGTATTGAGGCACATAAATCCTTGTTTCAGGCGGAAGGAACTCCAAGATGTCCCAAAACGAAGGATTTTCCTTTTTCGAACGGTTGATTGCACGTTGAACGCAGCCCGGACCGCAATTATAAGCAGCAAATGCCAAATACCAGTGCCCAAAGTTATTATATAAATCTTTCAAGTGGCGCACAGCAGCGCGAGTGGATTTTTCGGGGTCGCGGCGCTCATCAACCCAAATCGACGAACGGTCGTTCAAACCGTAGCGTTCGCCGGTTGCGCGCATGAACTGCCAAAGCCCAACCGCCTTGGCGCGGGATATGCTTTCGGGACGTAAACCGCTTTCAATCATCGAAAGGCAGATGATTTCTTCGGGTACGCCTTCTTCGCGAGCTATTCGGCGCATCATCGGAAACCATTTCGTAGAGCGTTCAAGCCAACGCTTGTAAAATTTTTGTCCACCTGTTTTGGGATGAGGATTGGAAAACCAAGAGATTGTCTTTGTTACACTTGGGTTTTCTTCTAAAGGAATTGAAAGCGCCGTTGGGTCGAGAATTGCAGTTGTTATCGTGGAAATAGGCGCTGAAATGCTCGGAACGAGCATGCTGTCGCGTTTTGTATTGATTGTATTGATCTTCGGCTGTGGTGTAGGATGAATCCCTTCGACTTCCTGCAAAACCTTGCTGCGAACTACGAAAAGAGGCGAATCCGGGTCCAAATCGTCGATATCCTTGATGAAATTATCATAATCGTCGATAATGGCTTGCACAAGTGTTGAATAATCCTCATTGCTTTCGATCCCTGGGTAGCTTTCGAGGTCGAGAGCAAGGCGGATGGCTTCGTTGAAACACTTTTCGGCGCTGGGAATATCTTTCTTTTCTACAAAACGGAGCGCTTGTTTGTAATACTTCTCAGAATTGCGAATTTTGTTCAATATAACTTGATTTGATGTCGGAGTTGCGTCTGCATCGTCCAAAGCGCTGTAATTATCTGCGAATTTCTTTGTTTGAGCCTGTTTGGATGTGGCTTTCGCCGAAGTTTTCTGTGTTTGAGCCGATACTATCGGAGTATCCACGCTTATGGCAAACATAAATACAAGTAATGTAATTAGATACCGGTTTTCGATTACCCATTTCACAACAAGTTTATACATACTTACTCCATTTTTACAATTATTGATTTTTATTAATATAACTCATATAATTTACAATGACAAATGAAAATTTATTAATAGTAATTTTATTTAATGAAAATATATTAATTATCCAAAAAAAATCCTGCTATTGAATTTCAAAGCAGGATTTAAATTTTGAAAAGGATTCCTTTATATGCTGCTGTCGATAATACTACCCGAAGTATCCATCCCGTTTGCTTTTAACTCGGTTATGAAGTTGTTCAGGTCTTCCTGAGTGTATGTGCCGGCTTTGTATTTTTCCAAAAATTCTTCGATAAAGTCGGGAAGCTCTTCTTCTTCGGTACCTTGTGGTCTCATGCCGCCTTCGGGTGGTTTTTGAGGCTTAAAGCCTGCTTCATCCATCAGTTCTTTGAGGTCATCGCCGGGTTTAACGCCGAGCGATTTAATCTCTTCCATGAGCGATTTCATCGATTCTTCGGTCATATTCGATGAATCATATTTTTTGAGCAACTCGGTTACTTTTTCTTTTTGCTCGTCGGTCATTTTGTAGTTTTCGCGCTCGCGAAAGTAGACCTGTTGCGATGTTGATGAGTCAACTCCTGTTACCATGTTAAATCCTTTTAAAATATTAAGATATAGTGTCGGCGAACAGCCTTATTGATTAGACATTTAATAAAAAAAAAAGTTTAATTGAAAAATAAAATTTTATATTTATAAATCAGACTCTCCTTTATCAACTATTACGATATTTTTTATGGAAATTATATGCGTTTTTATTAACTTGAATGTTTAACCATAACAAATAAAAAATAACAATAATTAAAAATCAAAGGTTTTATAATGGAATCAGCCCTTAATAAATTTTTACGTTACGCAAAAATCGACACACAATCGAAAGAAGATTCAGACACATTTCCAAGCACATCAAAACAGTTCGATTTGGCTCGCCTGCTCGTCGAAGAACTTAAAGCAATGGGAATTAACGATGCCAATGTAGATGAAAATTGCTATGTTATGGCGACATTGCCGTCGAATATTCCGTTGGACCATCCCGCTTTCGGGAAAACGCCGGTTATCGGACTGATAGCGCACATCGATACATCACCCGAGGTTAGCGGTGCAGGCGTTGAACCGCAAATTATAGAAAACTATCAGGGCGGAGACATCGTTTTGCCAAAAGACAATAGCGTAGTATTAAGCGTCGCAGAAAATCCTAAACTTTTGAACTGCATTGGTCATAAGCTTGTAACAACCGACGGCACAACCCTTCTCGGAGCGGATAACAAAGCGGGTGTCGCCGCAATAATGACTGCGATTGAAACGATGCTATCGAATCCGAAAATCCTTCATGGCGACATACGAATTGCCTTCACTCCGGACGAAGAAGTTGGACAAGGCACAAAATACTTCAGCATCGAAAAATTCGGCGCAAAATACGCCTATACAGTTGACGGAGACCTGCCCGGAGAGCTTAACAAGGAAACTTTCAGCGCAAACTCCGCAATCATTCATACATACGGTCGAGATATACACCCCGGATCAGCTAAAAATATAATGGTTAATTCCATTCGAGCTATTGCCGACATCATCGCCCGTATGCCTGGCGACATGGCGCCGGAAACCACCGCTGGATATGAACCATATATTCATCCATACGTTCTCGAAGGCGGAGTATCGAAATCTACAGTTAAAATTTTATTGCGTGATTTCAATACCGACGGCTTGGATGTTCAAAAGAAAATGCTCGAAGCCATTATCGCCGAAGTTCAACCACTTCATCCAAAAACCCGAATCGAACTTGAAATTATCGAGATGTACCGCAATATGCGCGAAAAACTCGACCAGCAGCCAGAAGTTCTGGATTGCCTATGGGAAGCCGCCGTACGCGCTGGCATAAATCCCTATTGGGAGCCTATTCGCGGCGGAACTGATGGTTCGCGCCTAACAGAAAATGGTTTGCCAACTCCGAATATTTATACCGGCGGCCAAAACTTCCATAGTAAAACAGAATGGCTCTCGGTCAATTTCATGGATAAAACAGTAGAAACATTGCTGAATCTAGCTCAGGTTTGGGTGGAAAAAAGTATACAATAAAACTGGAATCTACGCAGGGACTCGGCTTTCCTTGTCCCTGCGTCGTTATGCGATACACTCATATTTTATTTATCAAAAGTAACTTTGAGGTAATCTTACTAAGGCGTAATCTTACTACCTCAGCAACAGCGGTTTTCGTCGCGGCTTATCATAACTGCATCTATATCCTGGCAAATAGTATTCTTTGGGATTTGCCAAAATCATCGACTCAGGAATATATTTTCCTTGAACTCCACCTATCCAGTCAATTCGGTCGAGTTGTCCTTCTTCCATCGATATAAGGATGGAATCGGCGCTGGCGCTTGCTCCGCCGCCTTCGCTCGAATCCGTCGGAGAAGTAAAATACAAACTGCGGGAATTGCCGTTAGTCCGAATAAAACGCAACGAATCATTTTCAAATATTATCCGAATTTCATTACCTGACAGCTGGCTTTGCAAATCGGCATGAGCAGTATCGGTAACGGTTAGCGAAAATGCGTTGCCGGCGCCTTCTATCAACTTCAATTTTGATTTTGACATAAATATCGTTATAGAATCGGCATGCAGTTGTGTGGAATCATACCATACTGTCGCGGGACCTTTCAAAAACACATATTCCTTTGTCTTATTATAAAAAGCATAAGCGGAACGGGCAGATATGTTGCCTCGTATGATTTCGGCATCACCATCGAATAGCGCCCTGTCTTCTCCGGCATATCTCATGGCAATAATTCTATTCGAAGAAATCGATAGAGTGTCTTGCCTGATGATTTTTTTATTGCTTGCTGGCATATTACTCTGCTTTTCGGTAAGAGAATCGTTTTCGGAATAAACGCTGTCGAGTTCAGTGGCGTTTCCGGAATCATTTTCAATCATGTATAGCACCGGAGAACCGCTACAGTAGGTATAATTATCCATATTTTTGTGGAAAACGGTATCTGCCGTCATCGTTATACCATTATACTTGCCAATAACGTTAACCATGCCGACGGCATGGCTTTCTTTCTCGGTTCTGCGATGCTCGGCTTTGTCGGATAATATGATTACGGAATCATCTTCGATTTTTACATTTCCAAAAGCCTTTGCAATGAGGCTTAAGCGGCTGTATTCGAGTGTGTCGCAGTCGATTACAACCGAATCGGCGTCAATCCGCACGCTTCCGTAAAAATTTACGATTTGTGTTTCAGTATTATATTCACCGCTGCGGGCGCTCAAATAGGTGTTTTTATCGAAGAGTGTTATTGTGTCTTTTGAAGTAGCTATTCCGGTTTTACCATTGTAAAAAATATGTGGCGAACGGAGCCGCATTTCGCCTTGAGTGATTTCAACATTACCCGATAAATCGACGCTGTTGCCGCCAGTATAATGAACTGCTTCGCCGCATCGCAAAACAATATTTCCCTGCTCGAACCAAACATGTCCTTCGTAGCGGCGGATTTCGCCTTCGTCGGCAATTCGAACGCCGACCAGGCTATCGGCATTTTTGATTTCCACCGGCTGTCCAAGTTTACCTTTTGAATTAACGCTCTGACCGTTTAATAAAAAAATATTCAAAACCAAAAATATTGGTAATA
Source organism: uncultured Hyphomicrobiales bacterium (assembly GCA_964386275.1). Taxonomy (GTDB): domain Bacteria; phylum Bacteroidota; class Ignavibacteria; order Kapaibacteriales; family UBA2268; genus CAYLSY01. The sequence goes on along the minus strand of CAYLSY010000002.1, from coordinate 11,811 downwards.
AAATAAAATATTTGAACATTATTTTTTTCTTGCACATATCGTAAAATATCTTTAATTTTGTAGTCTATACCATTGAGGCCCCATCGACTAATGGATAGGTCACCACCCTTTCACGGTGGCAGTACGGGTTCGAATCCCGTTGGGGTCACAAGCTAAAAATAAATCAGCCGTTCACGAATCGAACGGCTTTTTTGTTATTAATTCATTTTCTCCATGTTTTTGGCTAATATTCGACATTCATATTTCGCCTATATTGCATTTTTTTCGCTTGAGCATACATTTATGTATCTTTGGAAAAACAGCTCGAATTTCGCTTACAATCGCCCTATAAACGTATTTTGGCTTTTTTTTATTCCTTGACTATTATTTTATCGACCATATTGGGGCATACCCTAAGAATATAGACCCCTGAGGGTAAATCGTCGACATCAATAAAATATTTCCCATCGCTCAAAAATTCTGGCACGTTTTTTAATATTAGTTCACCACTTAAATTGAAAATTTCAATTTCCTTCGGAACGATACTAATTTTATCGATTGTCAAATATTGCGAACAAGGCGACGGATAAATCGAAAAATCTTCCTTGAATTCGAATGACTCATCTATACCGGAAATTCCGCCCGTCGATGTCGTATAAATTGTCCCTTCTTCGCCGACAACTCTGAAAATATTATTGTTTGCTGCCGAACAGCCATATAAATTCACATCATTTTCAACAAAATCCGGACAAAGCTCCCATTGCATTGTTCCGGATAGGCTGCCAAGCAAAACCGTACCGAAATTGCCAACGGCTATCGCTGATTTGCCGTCCGGCGAAATTGAAATTGAATTCAAATCATTATCTGTTTTAGGTGTAAATGACGACCATAGTCCACCGAAATTTGTGGTTTTTTGCATTGCGCCGGAAGCGCCAACAACCCAAAAAGCGTCCTCAGCCTTGCAATAAGCAATGGAGTTCATACCTTTGGAAATCGTGGCTGTAGGCTGTGTCCAATTCGTTCCTCCGTTCGTTGTTACTATCACTGTTCCGTCATCGGATATAGCCATACCGTAAAGTAAATTCTTAAATGTTACAGAACGAAGATTAGATGTAACCGGACAGGTCTGAACGCGCCAATTTTCGCCGCTATTGGTCGACTTCAGTATTACTCCGCCAAATCCAACTATATAAATATTATATTTATCTGTTGTGAAAGCACACGTTAATCCTTTGGAATTGGGCGATGTATAGACCGAATCCCAAGTCCTTCCTTTGTTGGTTGTCCTTAATACAATGCCGCCATCAGTTACGGCTATCCCAATAGTATCTTGTGGAAATACAATCGATTTCACGTTGTAGTTTGATTTACGGGTTTTTTGAACCTCCCATTTGTATTCAAAAGCTCCTATTTGCTTCGAACGCATAATCATTTCATTTTCGCCACCAACAAGCATTGTGCTGTCATCCACCTCAACAATCGTATGCAGAGTTCTGGCATTCCCACATGAGACTTGTTTAAATTCATCAGTATTAGTATCATATAGCAATATCAAACCATTACTGCCCGCCATATATATTAGGTTTGTATCGGTCATAAAAACCGAATATAATGTTGTTGTCGAATATATGTTTGGAATATCAATCCAGTTTATTCCACCATTTGTTGTTCGAGAAATGAGGCTGTTTTCTCCAACGACCACTCCATGGTTACGATTAAAGAAATAAACAGATTTCCAGATTCTTTCGGGTGCGCCTTCGCCGCCGGTAATTATGCGCCAGCTTTCTCCGCCGTTTGTCGTTTTCAATATTGTATTATAATCTGCGCAAATCCATCCGTATTGCGAGTCGGCAAAGTGCATCGCTCCATAAAGTCTTGATGATGATTGAGTGGTCATTGTCCAACTGTTGCCGCCATCCATAGTTCTGCCAGTTGTGCAGTAATCGCCCATAACAAAGCCAATCTGACTGCCAACAAATTGAATCGTCCGTAATGTATTTTCGCTTGTAGTCTGAAAAAGCGTCCAATTATCCCCGCCATTAACGGTTTTTAGAATTACGCCACCAGTGCCACAAGCATAACCCGTATCTTTATTAATAAAATAAACGTCATAAAGCGAGCTGGTTGTGCCGGACTGCTGTGCTGTCCATAGTGCGCCGCCATTCGTGGTTTTGATTATTATTCCTTTTTCGCCAACTGCAAATCCGTTTTCAGAATCGACAAAATAAATTGAAAAAAAGTGCTTTGACGCTTCTACTCCTTCAACTTTTTGCTGCTCAACATTCCAAAAATCATCATTACCCGTTTTTCTTGCGGCAAGAATGCCACTGCTAAAAGTTGATATGTGGATAACGCCAGAGCTGTCCATACAAATTTTCGATATGTCGCTTGCGGGCAGTGATGCGGACTTTTTCCACCCGTCCTGCGAGTACAATGTATAAATGCTTAAAATCAATAAGATAGAAAACAAGAAAAATTTTAACCTCTTCATTGTGTTTCTCCCCAAATAATATTTATTAAATATTAAATTAAGGATAATTTGATTATAAAAGAAATTTCTTTTCCGAATTTTCACGCAAAATCACATTATCATGCAGCAATTTCATCAAGCGTTCGCCTTTGCCAGACGCCAAAGTTAACAGCACATAATTTGAATCAATTGCTGAAGTTATTGATGAATACTCATCTCCGGTTACGTCAGATAAAACCCGTGCAATTTCATTTAATAGATATGTTTTGTTCTTACTGCTGTTTATGTAGATTACATCAATATTTCGGACATTTCGATAGCCTTCTAATTCTAAATCTTCCCTCTGTCGAATAATATCATCTTTTAATTCAAAGCATAACTCACAAATATCGCCTGTTATTTGAATACTTAGTATTTCAATGCCTTTTGCTTTTAACATTTTAATTTTATTAAAAATATCAGTGGCATTGTTGTCGAATGGCAGCCAAATATTTGCTCTATAGCAGTTCTTCTTCAATACAAGACTATTGATGGCGTCGCCGTCATCAACTTCATTTACAATTAGAGTTCCCTTGTCCTCAGGCGAGAAAGTATTCTTGATATAAACAGGTATGTTCTTATCCAATGCAGGCTTAATTGTATCAGGATGAAGCACTTTAGCGCCGAAAAACGATAATTGCCTCATCTCGAGGTAACTAATTTTGTCGATTGTAACAGCATTGGCTATAATACGCGGGTCAGCGCTCATAACACCCGATACATCAGTCCAAATAACTAATTCGTCGGCATTTAACCCTCCGGCAAAAATTGCGGCAGAGTAATCCGAACCGCCCCTGCCGAGCGTTACCAGTCTGCCGTCTTGGTCAGAGGCGATGAATCCTTGACATACTGCAACTTTCGTATTCTTCATCAAGGAAGATAGCGTATCTTTTTTTACAATATATTCAGATTTACCCAACTCTTTGGAAAGTAACTCCGTTGAATCGAGTAATATAGACTCAACGCCGATTTTATGTAAATACTCTGATAAAATAAAGGTAGAGAGGAATTCTCCGGTCGAAACAACCGCATCTTCAGTTCTTGGTGTGCATTCGCCAAGCAGGGCAATACCTTTCGATAACTGACGCAAATTCTCAATTTCATCATCAATCATGCACCTTGGCAAGCGAACAACATTCAACAGCTCTTTGAGCATTGTTTTATGATGCATTTCGATGAATTGGATTATTTCTTCAGCCCTTTTTTCATTGGAACTAACTGAAATCCTTGTCAATTCATAAAGCAGGTCGGTAATACCGGAACATGCAGACAGAACAACAAGTAATTGCTTTTCATCACAATCAATAATAATATCAGTAACTTGCCTGATGGCAGCTGCATCTGCAACCGAAGTGCCGCCAAATTTGAAAACAGTCATAAATCTGTAATCTGTTATTTAACAATAGGTTCAAATCTTTCGTAATAGCCGAGCATATCACCATTTTTGCTGCGGACAGCGCTCATATAAGTCCTGAAATTATCTTTTGTAGTCGACTCATAAATTTCGTCTTCGCCAGATAGCAACCGATTATAATTATTAATAATTACGTTACGCGATTCATCATTGTGGCAATCCATAATCGACTTTCCGACAAGTTCTGCCCCGCCGCTGTCTGCATAACGCTCAATGGCGCTCTTGTTCATATACTCAATAATATGAGCATTGTTGCAATAAACGACGGGATACGGCAAATTATCCAATATTATTTCGGCTACTGTATTCATTCTAATATTTTTTTAAATTTCAAATATAAAGAACAATTTTTAAATATTTAACTCGAAAGCTATTTTCAATCAAACCAAAGTTAACATTCAAAATTTAGTTTAACCTTATTCGTCGTATACCAAAATAATTTAA
>CAYLSY010000002.1:0-7413 GCA_964386275.1 uncultured Hyphomicrobiales bacterium | reverse complement strand
TATCAACGGATTACAAATGTTTGACATAGAAATACTCGCAATACTCAACGAAGCGGCAAAAATCTTTGCGGACATGGCGCCATACTTGCTTTTAGGTATCGTCTTTGCTGGTTTGTTGAATATATTCTTCAATAAAGACATGGTTGCGCATCAAATTGGTAAAAACAACCTTGCATCGGTATTCAAAGCAGCATTGTTAGGAGTGCCGCTGCCGCTATGTTCTTGCGGGGTAATACCATCGGCAGTATATTTATCCAAAAGCGGCGCATCGAAAGGTTCTGTGGTTTCATTTCTGATTTCCACTCCGCAAACCGGTATCGATAGCATTGTAGCCACTTACGGCATGCTCGGATGGGTTTTTGCAATATTCCGTCCGATTGCGGCTCTTGCAATGGGTATTGCCGGAGGCGCCGTCATTAAATTCTTCGACAAAGAAAAAAATATAAAATTGATTGACAAGCAATTTATACCAAATGCTGCAACGGCAGAGCCTTCCGGCATAAAGCAAAAGATTCGAACTGCAGCTCGATACTCTTTCGTCGAGTTTCTCGATGACATTTCGTCGCAATTCATTGTAGGCGTTTTTATTGCGGGCTTGATTTCATTTCTTATTCCTGACGATTTTTTCCAGAAAAGCGCTATTAACAGCGGTATTGCAGGTATGGCGCTGATGGTTCTCGTCGGAATTCCAATGTATGTTTGCGCGACGGCATCCATTCCAATTGCTATAACTCTGATGATGAAAGGGTTTTCGCCTGGAGTGGCATTCGTTTTCCTTGCCACTGGGCCTGCAACAAATGCAGCTTCGCTTGCTATTATAATTAAAATGCTCGGCAAGAAAACAACCGCACTCTATCTTGCAGTAATTATAATCAGTTCAATTGCGCTCGGCTACCTTTTGGACGAAATAATGGCATTAACCGGATGGAATCCAATTGCATTTGCGCAGCAGCACAATCATTCTGACGGTTTTTTCCCGCTATGGCTGAATAATACCATCGCTGTTATCTTTTTTATTTTAATACTTATGTCCTTTTATAGAAAGTATATTAAAAACCGCTTCAAGTCAAAGGAGGCTACCATTTTGCCAATCAACACCATAAAAATAAATGTCGAGGGAATGACCTGCAACCATTGCGCTGCCAATGTCGAACGAGCAGCATTGTCCAATAACGGAGTTAAGTCCGCTAAGGTTAATTTATCCGAAAAAGCAGTATATTTAGAGGGTGATTTCGATATTTCCTCAGTGCGACTGGCAATCGAAAATATTGGCTATAAGACGGTGGATTAAGCAGTTTTATCGAAATACTCTTGCACTCGAGCAAGGTCTTCGACCGAATTAACGCCTTGCAGCTCATCGAATTGTGCGCCAAGATAGGCTTCCACTTTTTTTCCGTTCGAGTGAAAGTCAGCAATGATGTCGGTCAAATAGTACTCCTTTTGAGCGTTGTCGCTTTTTAGGCGGCTCAAAGCAGGATAAAGCAAGGACGATTTAACAAGGTAAACGCCGCTGTTGATTTCTTTAATGCTTAGCTCATCGGCTGTAGCGTCCTTATGCTCGACAATCCGAAGGAAACTACCGTCGGCGGAACGCACGATTCTGCCGTAGCCGCTTGGAGCTTGAGTTTCAGTAGTAAGCACAGATAAATCCGCCTGCTTTGACTTATGATTTTCGATGAATTTTCTTAAAGTTGCCGTCGAAAGCAACGGCACATCGCCGGATAGTATCAACGCATCGCCTTGAAAACCAGACAGATGCTCTTTTGTCTGCGCAACTGCATGACCGGTGCCGAGCTGCTCTTTCTGCTCAACGATTCTAACGTTTGCTATATCGAGGGAATTGATATAATCAATTACAGATTCTTTGCAATGTCCCACAATTGGCGCTATTAGCTCAGGCTCAAGCTCCAATGCAGTTTTAAGCACGTAGTAAATAAGCGGCTTGCCCGAAAGCTGAGCCATTACTTTCGAAGTAGTCGGGGAATTCATTCTTTTGCCTTTTCCGGCGGCAAGTATGATTATTGCGAGAGGAGCTTGCATAATTTCTTAGGAACCTTGTTCCATCAGTGTTTCGGATTCGATTTTATATGTTTTTTCTATTAAATTATTGTTTTTATCAACGAGAACTACAACCGGACGATAAGCGGAAAGCTCATGGTCGGAAATATTAACATAGCTAATGATGATAACTTCGTCGCCGACGGCGCCTTTACGGGCTGCTGCGCCGTTTAGGCAGAAAGTTTTGCTGCCGCGTTTTCCCGGAATGGCATAAGTATCGAAACGTTCGCCGTTATTTACATTAACGACGGATACTTTCTCGTAAGGAAGAATATCAGCCATTTCCAAGTAGTCTTCGTCTATTGTAAAGCTTCCCTCGTAATACAGATTCGCAGCGGTAATTCGGGCGCGATGTATCTTTGATTTCAGCATTGTTCTTTGCATTATTTTATTCCGTTTGCGTGGAACTAATAAAAAACATATTAAGTTATTTTTCGACGTTTTTTTGATTAAATTATTGTAATCTAACGGAAATTTATTTATCCGGCGGCGGCGGCTCGCTAAGCAATAGTTGGCCAGGATTTTCGGTAAGCAGTTTCAAGGATTTTTTAAGTTGGCGGCTTGTCGAACGAATTTCCTCAATAGCTTCGGTCATACCGAAAATTGTTGACTGGCTGCGAGCTGATATAATATTTATTGCAGCTTGTGTTGTTGAAATCAATGAGTCATAACGCTCGACAACATGAGCTAGATTATCTTTAATGTTAATATCGGTCAGCTTTTTGTTTAATTCCGCTGAAAAGCGCTTCAAATCATCGGTGGCGCGCTCCAATTGCCTGCTGGCATCTGATAAATTAGCTAAAATATCAGTTGCTTCTGCCTGCTTTAATATTCTTGCCAATGAATATCCGGCAGTGTCAACGCTTCTGAGAATCTCATACAATTCCTTGCTTTTGAAAAACTTAGTCGATGCTTCGAGGAAATCGACAGTCCCTTGAGAGATTTCGCCTACTTGCAGCTTAAGCAAGTTGTTTATCACGTCGCGTGCTGCATTTTCAAACTCTTGAATAGACGAAGGCGACGATTTTATTAATGTGTGCGACGGCTTGAAAGACAGTATGGGATAAGCTTCAGCAATTATTTTATCGGTTGGGTAATACAGCTGAAGAAATTTTCCGCCGGCAATGCCCGAAAGCTCCATTTTAATTCGCAGGCTATCGTTGATATTGACAGTTTTATCTATTTTCATTACAACTTCGAGCATTCTGCCGTCCGGCGCAACCTGGATAATATTGACCGAACCGACAGGCACGCCTTGGTATTTGACTGGCGAACCTTGCTCCAAACCTTCGACAGAAGTTTCGAAATAAGTAACATAAAGGTCTTGCTCTTTGAGAAATTGGTTTGCTCCCAACCATAAAATCACCCCAATAGCAAGAGCTACAGAAATTATAGCAAATAAACCCACAAGGAAAGGGCTTGAAATTCTTCTTGTAGGCAGCTTCTTCATTTTAAAGGAATAATATGTTTAGTTTATAAAAAGAAACCAAGGGAAATGCAGCGTCCGCCGTCGGAGTATTCGACTGAATCGGCAAGCTGACGAATCAGGAAAACGCCGCGCCCATGCTCCTTGAACAAGTTTTCAGGGGTACGAGGATCGGAAACCTGCTCAGGGTCGAAGCCGTCGCCTTGGTCAATGACTATTAGAGTTACTTCTTGATCTGTGGCTCTTAAGGAAAAATCAACTATTTTATCCGGCGAATATTTGTTTCCATGAATTATAGCGTTGTTCACCGCCTCGGTTACAGCAATCAAGATATTATAAAACTTCTCGTCGGAAATAGAAATTTTATCACGCAACTCATATATATATTGCTCTACCTGTTGAATTGAGTTCTGTTCGCTAGCCAACTCGGTGTGTATATCCACCAACTCGTTTTCCATTTCTTGCTTTTAAGTGTGTTATTATTATAGTTACTACGTTCTTTGACATGGAATAATCATCTATAGCATACAAATATAAAAAAAATAAACTACAATATCGAATAATTTATACACTTAACAAAAATTATTGAAAAAAATCAATATTATCGCTAATAGAAATGTATTGTTCTAAATTTCGAGCGAATATTCTGTTGGTAGCGCATTGTTGTAAGAGAATTATCCAGCAGCGATGGTTTTACCATTAGTTCCGATTCAGCTTTCAGAGTAACTAAGCCAAATTTCTTCACGTTTTGCTCAGGAATATTTTCAATAGTATCAATTTTAAGGGATTCTTGTAATCCAACTTTTTGCGCAATTAATAGCGCAATGTCGCTTCGACGCATCCAATCTGCTCCTCCAGCGTTATATATACCGGTTCTTTGTTTTTCGATTATTCGCAAGACAATTCGAGCTACATCATCGACGAATACTGGATTTGTAAAATAATCTGGCTCAACTTCTTCGGGCGTTTTCATATTATAAATATTATTTAGTAGTATCGTTGCATAATCTTTCCTGCCAAAATAAGACAAACCGATAATTGGAGTTGAACGAATAATAGTAAATTTTTCAAGTTGAGACGAACAGGCATTTTCGGCTGCAAGCTTGCATTTTCCAAAATAATTTGCTGGAGCTGGTTTTTGAGTTTCGTCGTAGGGTCCTTTTGAGCCGTCGAAAATAAATTCAGTCGAAAACATAATATAGTGCGAATCCATTGTTTTTGCCGCTGAAATCAATGTTTCTGCTATTAAATCATTAGCCTGACGACAATGTTTTTTATTCGAATCGCAGCCGTCGAAGGGCCCAGTTCCGATTGCATTTATGACGTAGTCAGGCTTTTCGGCATAACATACGGTTTTAAAATTTTTCAAATCTTTAGTATCGATTTCAAGAATATTAAAATCCTTAAATTCGCCATAAACGCTCTTAAATTCAGGATTGCCAGTAACAAGCGTAAGCGAATACCTGTTTTCGGGCTTCAGCAGCCGCACAAGCGCTTCGCCGATTTTGCCGGATGCACCGAATAAGATAATTTTTTCTTTATTCATACCTAACCATGTTTCACGTGAAACATCAAGATTTCAAAAAAACGGTTAAAACAGAAATATCCGCTGCCGAAACCCCCGCGATTCTCGAGGCTTGCCCCAGTGAAGCAGGGCGAATTTTGGTCAGCTTTTCGCGTGCTTCGTTTGAAATTGATATTACTTTCGAATAATCAAAATCCTTTGGGATTAGTCTAGATTCGTTTTCAGCTAAATACTCGATTTCCCGCTTCTGTCGCGCAATATAGCCTTCGTATTTAATTTCTGTTTGGATTTTCGTTAATATTTCTGTTTCACTTTCTATGTCAGAAAATTCCCCATTTGAAGCAAGTTTGACCAAATCTTCGAATCTTGCGCTGCTACGTTTTGTCAATGTATATATGTCAGTAGTATCCGAAACAGGAGATTCCCCGCATGATTCAAGATAAGGATTGACCGTTTCGGCTCGCAATTTGACGTTTTTTGACTTTTCAATTGATGAGCCGATAGTTTCAATTTGCTTTTGAACCTTTTCATATTGGTATTCAGGTATTAATCCGAAATTCAAGCCGAATTTCATCAAACGCTCCGCCGCATTGTCCTGCCGCAAGAGCAGACGGTATTCGGCAAGAGAAGTGAAAATTCGATAAGGCTCTTCTGAGTTTTTGTTAATCAAATCATCGATTAACACACCTATATATGCCTGAGAACGTTTTAGAACAAATTCATTTAGCTCTTTAATCTTAAGAACTGCATTGATACCAGCTATCAAGCCTTGTGCAGCGGCTTCTTCGTAGCCTGAAGTGCCGTTGAGCTGTCCAGCAAAATAGAGATTTTCAACCAACTTTGTCTCTAAAGTAAACTTCAATTGATATGGATAAAAAAAGTCATACTCAATTGCATAGCCCGCCCGCGACATTTCAGCTTTTTCAAGTCCAGGTATTCGGTGAAGACCTTCGAGTTGAACATCAGCGGGAAGGCTTGTCGAAAAACCGTTTACATAAACCGAATCTGTGCTCATACCCTCAGGTTCGAGTAGAATTTTATGCGAATCGCGGTCCGAAAAACGATTTATTTTATCTTCAATCGAAGGACAATAGCGAGGTCCAACACCTTTAATCGCTCCGGCAAACATAGGCGAGCGAGAAAATCCTTTACGCAGCTCGTCATGCACAGCTTCGTTTGTCGAAGTAGCATAACATACAATTTTGTTTTCAACCGATTTTGTCTTCCAAGAAAATGGCATCGGCGGCTCATCTCCGGGCGAAAGCATTGTTTTTGAATAATCTATTGAAGCTGCTTTGACTCGAGGTGGAGTGCCTGTTTTCAGTCTACCCATCTCGAATCCGAAAGCAGCTAATCTATCTGATACCTTTTCTGCTCTTTTCTCTCCGAAACGACCTCCCGGAGTTGCTTCAAAACCAGTGAACATTGTACCATTCAGAAATGTTCCCGGGCAGAAAATTACAGCCTTTGCATAATAGGTAATTCCTTCAGTTGTTTTAACACCATCAACCTTATAATTCGAAATCAAAATCTCATCAACAACGCCTTCGATTAGAACAAGGTTCTCGCATTTCCTTAAACAATCAAGAGCTAATAATGGATAAGTGTCTTTGTCAATTTGGCAGCGTGGAGACCATATAGCAGGACCTTTCGAACGGTTGAGCATCTTGAAGTGAATTCCTCCTAAATCGGCTAAAAAACCCATAGCGCCGCCAATGGCGTCTATTTCTTTGACCAAATGCCCTTTAGCCGTTCCGCCGATTGACGGATTGCACGAAGGACGCCCCATTGCTCGCAAGTCCATTGTGATTAAGGCAGTGCTGGCACCCATTTTCGAAGCTACAAACGCAGCTTCGATTCCTGCATGTCCCGCTCCGACTACTATAACATCATATTTTATTTTCATAAATATTTCATTTTATTTAGAATTGATATGACGAATAGAAGCAGTTTTGATTTTGCGTAAAGCAATGCAGGATTATGTTTCACGTGAAACATCGATAATATTATGGAACATTTAAAATGAAAAAAGGGATTGATTTCAATTTCAATCCCTCTTTACTAAACTGCATAGGATGAAATCAAACCTTGACATCCAAATAACCTTTGGAAAGCTGTTCCTGTGCGTTTTTGGGGGTTTGCTGTGTTTGCTGTGGCGGTTGAGCTGTCGCCATCATCTGCAATAGTTTATTCGGTAAGCCGTTGGAGTCCATTGCTTGCTTCATAACGTCTTTTTGCAATTCCATTTGGACAGTCATTGGCGGCTTTTCTTGCTCAACTGTTCTCTGGTTCGATACGCTGTTTATTGTCATGAGTTTTCCTTTCAATATTTCGAACTTAAATATATGAATAAAAGATAAACAATCCAAGGAAAAAATCATAATTAATTTTATATTTGTATAAT
>CAYLSY010000001.1:0-29235 GCA_964386275.1 uncultured Hyphomicrobiales bacterium | reverse complement strand
TGCAATCTTGCTAAGATAATATTTAAGGTAATATTAATATAATAAAAAAAATTGGAGCTTGTAATGACAGTAGCCAACTCAATAATAAATAGAAAAAAATTTAATTTAGAAATATGGGTTAGCCTGTTATTCATTCTATCGGCTCTGCCTATGATTTCCCAGACCGACAATGTTGGAATAGGCACATTAACCCCTGACCAATCAGCAATTTTACATCTTGAGTCGACAACAATGGGATTTCTTGCCCCAAGAATGACCTATGCCCAACGCATTGCAATCGTTTCGCCTGCTGAAGGGCTGCTCGTGTATCAAACAGATGCATCAGGCAGCTACACAGCCGGTTTCTACTTTCGAATCGGTGGCTCGTGGTTTAAAATTGCGGCAAGCGACGATGGTTTGTTCCTGCCTTTATCTGGCGGAACAATGACCGGTAATATTGATATGGCTAATCACCTTGTTTTTAATATTGGCGATGCTGGGACTGACTTTCTTCCTAACGGCGGACTCAACCTTGCAAATAAGCTTACAGTAGCGGCTGGCGGTGTCAGCGTAACTTCCGGCGGTGTCAGCGTAACAGCAGGTGGATTGAACGTTATCGCCGGAGGTGCATCGGTTACGGGTAATTCTTCAATTAGCGGTAATTTATCTATATTAAGCAATGCCGGAATTGCTCGGCAACTGCAATTTCAAAACCCGGCAGGAACATTTACTACCAATATTTCTGCCGGCGCTCAATCAGCATACATCGACTGGACGCTGCCAATCGCTCAAGGAGCCGCAAACTCGCTTTTGATGAACAATGGCTCCGGTGTATTATCATGGACAAATTCACTAACGAATGTTACTGTGCCATTTAGCCAAATTACTGATGGCACAAATACTGCAAACTTATTGGTTCAAGGTTCATTAGCACCGACCGGTGCTGGCTACATCCAAGCTAATCGCTTTGTCGGTTCCGGCAGCGCTAGCGATGCAGTTGATTTGGCTACGGCGGAAGTCAGCGGAGTTCTGCCTGTTGCTAACGGCGGCACAAATTTATCGACTACTCCCACGAATGGTCAATTATTAATTGGCAATGGTACTAATTATACATTAGCGACACTGACTGGTACTGCAAATCAGGTTAATGTGGCTAACGCCGCAGGTTCAATCACGCTATCAACTCCGCAAGATATTGCCGCAACTTCTTCGCCGACTTTTTCCTCGCTAAATATAATAAACAAGGCTACAAGCGCTTCGACAGGCGTAGGCGACGGACCGACTACTTTGACAACGAAAGATTATGTTGACCAAAACGCTTCGAATATATCTTCATCGCCGCTCATTACTTTTTCAACTGCTGCTAATCTATCAAACAATCGAGTTTTAGTCGAAGGAAACGGCATTAGTTTTACTGATGCAGGGTCCGACGACGGCAATTTGACTATTGATGTCGATTTCGCCGGGAGCGGCGCGGCAAATACAGCCTCACGTAGCGACCATACACATGCGCTTTTAACTCGAGGCACAGGGCTAACCGGCTCAAACTATGACGGTTCTGCAGCAACGACTTGGGATGTGGCTTACGGAACATCCTCAGGCTCTGCTGTTGAAGGCAATCAGACAGCGACAATAACTGCCGGGACAGGTTTAAGCGGCGGCATAGCCGCAGATGCCTTAGGCGACGGTTTTTCGGCTACATTGAATCTTGCCAATACCGCTGTTTCTGCCGGCAGCTATGGCAGCGCAACGGAAGTGGCGACTTTTACCGTCGATGAGCAGGGACGCTTGACAGCGGCTGGAAATACGACTATTACTGGAGTGTCGCCTGTTGGTTCTGCGTTGAACAGCGGAAATATTTTGGTTGGCGACGCATCTAATTTAGCCGCTTCGGTTTCGATGAGCGGCGAAGCGACAATTTCGAATGCAGGAGTTGTTACTTTGAGCAATAGCGCAGTAATAGGCAAAATTTTAACCGGTTTTATTACATCAACTGGCGATATTACGGCTACTGATAATATTTTAGATGCCTTTGGAAAATTGCAAGGCTCAGTAGATGCTCTGGAATTGGAATCTCATCCTGCCGTTACACTTGGAACAGCTAACGGATTGAGCCTTGATGTTCAGGAATTATCACTTGGTTTGGCTTCTGCAACCACAACGGGAGCGCTTTCGAGCGATGACTGGAACACTTTTAATAATAAACTTGATGCATTAACTACTGGCAATTTGGAAGAAACCAATTCGAGTGTTCTTACAATAACCGGCGGCGAAGGTTCAGTAATCGGAACAGGCGTTACTATAGAAGTGGCGCAAGCTGGAAACGCAAGCGCAGGTTATCTTTCGAGCGATGACTGGAATTTATTTAATGAAAAAGCGGACACAAGCGGCGCACCGGTAATGAATCAAGTTACATTTTGGTCTTCGAACCACCAAATTACTGGCAGTCCGAATCTGATTTGGGAGAATGCTTCAAATTCCTTTATGGTATTAGGTAATCTATCGGTATATAATGAAAATGCAACTGGTGGTGTATCGTTTTTATCAGACCCAAGCATGGCTGATACATATACATATACATTGCCAATTACTCAAGGCGATTCCGGCCAAGTGCTTTCCACATCTGGCTTGTCCGGCTTTCTAAGCTGGGTTGACGTTGCTTTACCGAGCGGCGCAGAAGAGCAAACTTTAAGACATGACGGCACAGGCTGGGTGGCGTCAGATTTATTGATAAATGATGGAACTAATATAGGAATCGGAGAAACATCTCCTGTGAACTTGCTTGATGTTGCCGGCGGGGTTGTTATTGGTTCGGGTTATGCAGGCTCTGTAACCGCGCCTGATGACGGCTTATTTGTCGAGGGCAGGGTTGGACTTGGAGTTACAACTTTTGATGACGATTCTATTAACGTAGAAATGCTCGGTGATGTACGCATCAACGGCGATTTGATTGTTACCGGAACAATAGACCCAATTGCTATCTTTATGGTACCCTTGGAGAATGAACCTGCCGACCCGGTTCCCGGTATGATTTACTACAGCTCGACTGAAAGAAGAATGAAAATACGTGGAAACGACGACTGGGAAACAATCACTACAGAAGCGAACAGCGGCGGCGGCGGTTCAGCGTGGTTGCTCGGAGGGAATGAAATCACTGAAAGCGACTTTTTGGGTTCATCGGAGCCGACTAACACAAATCCGCTTGTATTCAAAATAAAAGGCGAAGAGCAAGTTATTATTCATGCCGAAGAAGGCAGTGAAGGTATTGTGGATTTGAAACATCAAAGCAGAGTAAGGGCGTATTTAAATACAGAACAATCAATACCTATAAATACATGGACTAAAGTGAATTTTAATGTTGAGAATTTCGATGAACAGGAAGAGTTCGATATTACTACTAGTAGGTTTACTGCAAAGCAAGCGGGATATTACCAAGTTAATTCAAGAGTTGAATTTAATTTAAGTGGCTCAGGTACTGCATCAGCGAATAGGTTTTGTTCTATAGCAATATATTCTAATTCTGATAATACAGAAACTTATTACTCATATGGAAATAACCTTGCTTTAAATGAATCAGGTTCTTCACAAACCCCATTGATTCCTACAAATAATGCTCCGGTTATTTCAGATATTATTTATTTAAATGCAGGTGAATGGTTGGAAGTAAGAGTATTTCATTTATGGACTTCTGTTCAGAGTCTTGTTACAGGTAAAGCTAAAACATACGTCTCAATACACAAACTAAGTTAATGACGATATAATTTAATGACATTCAATAGATTACATATATATATCCTATTTTTACTATTCTTGGCACTCAATGCAGTATTTGGGCAGAGCTTAGTCAATATCCGCCCTAATGCGGTTGTTTCAATACGTCCTGATGCAATAGTTAAAATTAACGGCTCGCTAACGAACAACGGCATTTTCCATATAAACGGCGATGTTACGATAATCGGCAACTGGACTAATAATGGTGACCAATTTTCGCTTCAAGGGACTGTTTCTTTTATTGGTAGCGGCAATGCACAAATTTCCGGAACTGGAACGACAACCGAATTTTACGATATTATTTTAAATAAAACATCAGCAAATGACAGATTGGATGTGCTTTCGACGGCTTTTTCGGCAAATAATCCGTTTTTATCGCTTGAGAGGGGTATTTTTCATATCGGCGGCACATTTTCATTCACAAACAATTTCTTTTCGATATTAAATTACACAATAAACAGCAATTCCGGGCTGTGGCTCGATAACGAAAACGTGATTTTCACCGGTCAAAATGCCAGTTTGCTTCTTCAGGGCTTGCTTCGATTAACGAACGGAACAATCAACATTGGTGCAGGCGCAAACGAAAATAATTTACTATATGAATCGGGTTCTTCGGCGGCGCAATTAACCGTCGAAGGCGGTACGCTAAACGTTAATGCGCGCCTTTCGCGTAATGCTAGCGACAGCGATTCGCTGCGTTTTACTCAAAGCGGCGGAACAATCAATCTTGGTTACGGCTCGCAAAACACAAGCGCAACTCGCGCTTTGTTCGATTTAGGTTCGGCTGGCTCATCCTTTTATACTTCAGCAGGCGAAATTGTATTGAAGAGCCAAGCCTCCGCATTTGCAAACGGTGAGTTCTACTCAGTTGCAGGAGCTTCGAACGTAACCGGCGGTACGGTAAAAATCGACGCCCGTAATAACGCTGAAACTTATCGATTGAATACAACTCATGCAATCGGAAATTTGCTGATGACTGGCACGAACAGCCCTATCGCTCGGATTATAAACAATGATTTAAGCGTTGTAAGCAATATTACAATAGCTGGAACAGGCGCTGGCAGATTTGACGCTAACAATAGAAATATTACGCTCGGAGGCAATTGGATAAATAACTCAACAACGGATTTGTTGGCTTTCACTGCCGGAGCTGCTACCGTTACAATGAATGGACTGCCTGAGCAACGAATTCAAGGCGCTGTTACTACCGCATTTAATAATTTGACTATTAATAAACAAATTGCCGGCTCCGATACAACAAACCAAGTCGTTCTCGACACATCGGTTACGGTAAACGGCAATTTGCGTCTTGTATCAAATACATTATTTAATATTAACCTTGATTCTTTGACAATAGGCACAAACGGAGATATTTATTCTACTGCTGCCACAACAGATACTTCTTTTAACAACAAAAAGATGATTTTCAATCCGAGTTGGACTGCCGATTGCGGCAGAATTAAAAAATTGATTACTCCAGACATAACTCCTCCGATACCGCCTATAAATCTGTTTTTCCCTATAGGAACTTATGGAAGACAAATAACCGGTTCAGATACCGCCATTATCAAAGTATTTACGCCATCAACAGTATATTTTCATCCGGACAGCGTTATGTATTATCCGAACGCTTCAGTTTCATGTAAGGCTATTCCTATGGAGCATCCTGCAGTTGAAACCAATAATACTTCTTTGACAAAATATTGGGTTATGAAGACTGAGAATTTAACTTTCAAACCCATACGTTCTTTAGATGCGTTTTTTTATTATCACGAAACAGAAGTGCGTGGCTCCGATGCTGATTATCTTGTTTGGAATTTCCATCCATCATATCCCGACCCTTTGGGATATTGGCAGGTCGGTCCCGGCAGGACAAACAATATAGTCAATTGGGGCGCTCGATTTTTTTATTCCCAAATGGCTGATTCTTTAAACGGTGATTGGGTAGCTGGCGAAGAAAACATAGGCAGAGCATATTATTACAGCATAAAAAACGGCGACTACAACGATCCATCGACGTGGTCTAAACTCGGTTTCGAATACACGGGCAATCCGTCGAACACTGCGCCTAATAAACGCAGCGACCGTGTTTTCATTCGTGACACCGTTACGGTTTCGGCTGCCACAGCGCCTTTCAATGCAGTAATAGTCGATAAAGGCGTCGTCAATACCGTTACAAAAACCGGCAGGCTTCGTATCCTCGGCAGCAACTTTATGCACGGCGATACTCTCAGAGTAGGTTCAACTATTTTAGCCAATGACGGCGGCGAACTTGATATTGCCCATCCGCAAGGAATCGTGCTTGCAACGACAAAGCAGGACAGCGGCGCTGTTCAAACGATTGTGCGTAGCTTTACTCAACGAGGGACTTATCGGTTTATCGATTCGACTGCGGCGCTTCAAACAACCGGAGACGCCTTGCCATCGCCGGTGAATGTAGTGAAAATTCAAGGCGGAGCGCTTACTGACACCGTAAAGTTAAGCAAGGCTATCATAATCAATGATTCGATTGTCATTAATCAAGGCTGCCTTGATGTCGGCAGCTACTCAATGGATGGCGGCAGCTCTAATCGAACGCTTAAAATGACCGGCGGTGAACTTTTGCTGCGAACCGGCTTTCCGGCGAATTATGCTGCACCTACTTTTAATGCCGGAAGGGTAACATTCCACGGAATTGCCAATCCGCTTATACCCAGTTCTGCGCTTACCCCTGCAGTTAATCGTTATTACGACTTGAAAATTAGCGGTTCGGTCTCTGGTGTTGTAACGCTTCAATCGCAAGGCGAAATACGTATCGGCAATAGTTTGGATATATCAGATTTGACATTTACCGGTCCCGTCAGCCAGCGCTTCCAAACAAACGGTTCGACTGTTGTTTTCAATAAAAACGGTTCCACCCAAGACATTCCTTGTCGTCCGCTTGCTCCTGCTGATACTGTATTCAATCTGTCATATTTTAATTTGAAGCTGGATAGCGCTGGAACCAAGCGTTTGCTTGGTTCGGGAACGACTCCCGTCATAATTTTGAACGATTTGACAATTAACAATAACGCTTCGTTCGAATCAAATGGTTTTAACCTCGAAGTGCAGCGCCACTGGGTAAATATAAGTGGTTCTTTCAATCCAGGAACTAATACCGTTCGCTTCCGAACAAGCTCTAACGACCCATTGATACCGAATTTGATTACGTCTCGCGACACTTCTGCGAATCCGTTTTATCACGTTGAAGTTGTTGGCGAAGGTTATATACGTCCAAATGACATGATGCGCATTCGCGGCAATTTCGTTATTGATACTTTAACGAAATTTTCGATGAGAACCGCTCCAAATGCAACTCTATTAGCGCTAAAGGGCAATTGGCTCAATCAAGGCGGAACATTCTTGCCAGGAAATTCTACCGTTTCGTTTGAAGGAACCGGCAAGCAAACAATGACTCGCACTTCAGGAAACGAGTATTTTTATAACATGATAATAAACGGTCCCGATAGTGTTTGCGCTTCATACGTCGGCTATTCTTCAGCCGATAACGGTATTTTTATTAATGCAAACGGCAATATCTCGCTTCTCAAAGGTAATTTGCGAACACGGGGACGTTACCTGCAGCTCGATTCGACAGCTACAATTACTAGGCCGGGGGCTAATCCGGGGCATATAGACGGCTCATTACGCAAGATTTTCAAAACCGGCGTTCAGACCGTTGTTTTCGAAGTCGGGCATAATCATAACTACACTCCGCTGACGATGACAACCACCGGAACCGGCGGTACGACAGGTTATTTGAATGTGTTGAGTGATACTATTCAGGTTGGAAGCACGCCTTTGTCGTGGGATAATACAACAAATACAGTTATTCAGCCCATTGGTAGCGCATTGAGTTCTTCAAAGCACGTTGCCCGTCAATGGTCTATCACAAAGCCAGCCGGCAGCTCATTTAATTTAGCATTTTCCAGAACTTATGATGCAACGATACAATATGTCCCTACAAGCGACCTTCGTGGCGGTGCAAACTGGACACTTTTCGAACCTCGCTTGCTTGATTTGAACGGCAATTGGATTTTACCGCAGTATTTATCTAAACCGTTGATTGGAACACTTACTGATTCTACCGTTCAATATCGCAGACTCGATTCGCTCGGCACTATAGCAGTTGGCGAACCCGGACAATATAGTTTTTACAGTATTAATAGCGGAAATCTATCCACAGCGGCGAATTGGTCAACACAAGGCTACGACGGTCCTCCGGCGGCTTTTGCTCCGAGCGACCCGTTGGCGCAGGGTAATCCGCTTATTTTTATTGGTAACAATAAAAGCATAACACTTGATGTAAATTTATCCGAAACATATCCCGGTATTGTTACAATAGACTCAACTGGAGCGCTATATTGCGGCAGCAACGTTATCAGCGGCACAGGCGAATTTCGTTTGAAGCGCAACGGAGCTTTAGGTATCGGTCATGCTTCGGGCATAACCAATGCCGGAAGCGGAAATATTCAGCTTTCGACGCGCAATTATAATTACGGCAGCCATTTTCGCGGGCATTTCATTTATACCGGAACTAATGCTCAAACTCAAGCAAACGAAGCCGTTCCGGATTCCGTAGCCACTTTGCAAGTGAACAAAGCGTCGAATACCGTAACGTTCAACAAAGCGAATCTTGTCGTTGTCGACAGCCTTTATATTCAAAGCGGCACATTGTCTGCCGGTTCGAATTTGACAGTGAATGGCAACTGGATTAATTATGGCGCATTTACTCCAAATAATTATATCGTCGATTTCAACGGAGCGACTGCAGATACTATTAAATCGAGCGCAGCCCAAACGTTTTACCAGTTGCGTTTGCAGAAAACCGCAGGCAATCTTGTTATTCGGGATAATCCGGTTACAATAACGAACCTGTTGCAATTCCGCAGCGGCAACAAAGGCGTATTGGTTTCGCCGACTTTTGCGAATTATATCCAAATCAACAACGGCGCAACTCTGACAAGGTCTGATTCGGGTCATGTTTACGGTCAGCTTCGTCGCTGGGTTGGCACGGCAAACCCAACGAACGTTACATGGCACGTTGGAACGGATTCATTAATTGGCTATCGTCCGATTACAATAACATTTAATGGCACAGGAGGTTCGCCAGCAGCGGGTTATCTAGCTGTAACGATGGTTGACGGTGAACATCCGAATTTCGGTTCAATGCCTGCCGGAGGAATTGATGCAGCTTGGCTGGTACAACGATTTTGGCGCACCACTAAACCTCAAGGCTCAACTTTCAGGCTCGGAACAAGGACAACGGATATTAATTTAACTTTCTTAAATCCGCAGGATTTGCGCTTTGGAGCCGTACCGGGCTGTTTTGATATTGATTCATGGGCAAATAATGATTGGAATATTTTTAATAAAACGACGACACAATCAAATTTCGGAACTAATATTTGCGCAGACCGCCCGACCGGAACATATACTTATACCGGAAGCGATGTCAATGTGAAGTTATATGCTGCGCCGGCAAGTTCATACGGTTCAACGCTAATTGATACTGATACACTTTGGGCTGATTTTATAACCGGTAGGGCATTGGAAACCGGAACGACTACATTTTGGTCGCGCCAAGACGGCGATTGGTTCGATGTCAATACATGGTCTGAAGTTGATTATGATGGTCCGCCAGCAAGCCGCGTGCCTACTCAGTTTTTTGATATTGCATATATTGGAAACGGACGGCGGGTCGTACTCGACAAATCCATTGGGAGCGGAAACCGCACAAATGGCTCGGATAGACGCGATTATTCTGCTTTAAGAACATTAAATATTGAAAACAACGGTACTCTGGCAACCGGAACTAATTTTATTTATTGCTTCGGAGTCAACATTGAAAACAATGGCGCCTTGGAAGTTGGCTCTTTAGATGGTTTGAGGGGAATTGGAACATTTAGAGGCAATCTTTGGCCTATTACTTACACTTATTATGACCAAACTCTTGATAATCGCTTCATTTATACTGCCGAAGGATATACTGCGCCGTTTACGCCTTATACCGAAGGCGGTTCAGGCATTTGTACTCCATCCGGTGCCAATAACTCATCCGAATGGATTTCCCGCATTCAACTGCCCGGCATTGACGCAAACCACAGCATAGACAATACTTCAGGAGCTAGCGTCAGCCCGCAGGCTTATGAATACTATGTATCCCAGCAGGCAAATTTAAATGCAGGTTCAAGCTATACATTAACAATGACGCCGGGTTTCGGCACCACAAGAAATCAACGTTGGATAGCTTGGATAGACTACAATATGAATGGTGATTTTACCGATGCGGGCGAACAATTATTTTCAGCAACTACAGCCTCGTCAAGCGCTGTGTCTCGATCATTTACAGTACCTTCAGGTAATATGCCCGGAACGACAAGAATGCGCGTAAAAATGTACCGCAGCACTAGTTCTGCTGGTTCAGATGTATGTGATAATCCTGCTTACGGCGAAGTTGAAGATTATTCAATTCGTATTTTTAATCCGAACTATACACTGCCGGCACAAACCACCGGCGACGGTTTGCCAGCAAACGTAGGCGCATTCATAGTGCAATCGCCACGCTCTGGCGCGGTCAATCCACAGGTTACTTTGTCGAAAAACGTTACTTGTGCCGATTCGTTGAAAATTATCAGCGGCATTTTGAATGCAGGCGCTTATACAATCGGTATAAAGGGCGATTTTATCAATGATACAATCGGCGGCTTCAACGCCCAAACCAGCGAAGTCTTGTTCAAGGGCGATTCGCGCGACACAATTCGCGGCTCTCAGCCCATAACATTCAATAAAATCACCATAAACAAGCCGACCACGACAGAAAAAGTGTATCTTGAGAATAATATTACCGTCGGTAATGTATTCAAGTTCAGCACCGATAATAATTTATATTTGAATCCGAATAATACCCTTACTTTCAACGCTACGGGCAGCGTTTCGCCTGATGCAGGTTCTTTCAGCAGTAAAAGAATGTTCCAAGTCGATGGTATTTCACTTAATGATACAATAACCAAGCAGTTTTCAGGCACAACATTTAATTTTACTTTTCCCGTCGGAGTAGATTCAATTTATAATCCGGCATCATTTAATTTTCGAGGCACAAACAGCGGCAATGCAGCAATCAAGCTGCTTTTGAAAGCCGAAAAGCATCCTGCGCGCTTAACCGAAAACATTTTAAGCAAATACTGGCGGGTTAGCTCTACTGGAATAACTGTAGATACTACGCTTCCGGCGACATATACATTCGGCTACAGCGTTTATGACATCAACGGCGATGTCAACTGGTATATTCCCGGTCGGCACAAAACTCCCGGCGGCTGGGAAATCAATTTGGGTACTAATCCTGTTGCGCTGCCGTCTCCGATTACGGTAGTTCAAGAACCTGGGCTCGACGGCGATTGGACGGCGGGGCATCCATTGGTTTATTTCAACGGTCGCGTGTTTTACAGCATTAAGTCGGGTGTTTGGAACAATCGATACAATTGGTCGAATGATGCGGTACTGAAGCATTCCGGCACTGCCGCATCGTATTACCCCGGCATGTTGTTTAATAACGATACTGTGAACATCGATGGTCATATTATTGTATTCAAGGATTCGGCACATGTCAGCATAGATTCGCTGCGAATCGGCGGCACAAACCCAGCAGCAGGCGCAGGCAGACTGCTATTTGGTGATACTCCTTCAATAAAAACGCTCGAAATGCGCACATTGTTCCTCGACGCAGACAATGGTTATATCGGCGATACTTCTTCTATTGCAAACCGTTACGATACTCTTAAAATTTCTCAGGATTTGATCAATCTATCGACCGGACACGGTATCAACCTATATAAATCAGCCACAAACTTTACTGCGCTCAAGTTTGGCGGCGACAGTGTCTCGACAATTTCCGGTAACGGAAAGTGGGGGAGACTGCCTAAGGTCTTTTTAACGAAAACCGGATTAACCGATACATTGATTAACGCCTCCTCTACATTTTCGTTGGCAACGGATACTGTTTCCAATTTCATGTTCTATCCCAACGGCGGCGTATTTCGTCACACGGTTGCCGATACGATGTGTATTGCAAAAGGCAATACTAATTTGACAATAATAAGCGGCTCCGGTTTTGATATTCGCTCTGGCGCTTTGCGTTCGGATACTAACATCGTTGCAAGCTATAACACAACAACCTATTTAAATGGTGGCAGCCTAATCGTTGGTAATAATGCGGATGAATGTCTCTTTTATTCCGATGGCAGCAAATTTGATATACTCTCCGGCAGTATAGATATAGCCGGCTGCTTTACCCGTTTGACCGATGGAGCCTTAGTTAATATTACTATCGATACATTCGGTATTGCCCGGGTTATGCGAATCGGCAATACCCGCGCCGATAGAATCGGCTTCGACATTCGCAATGCCGGTTCGACTTTCAATATGGACGGGGGCAGGATTATTGTTGCCAAAGGCTCTGCCGAGGCGAGTTTGGATTATTATGTCGATGCTGCTGCGGGAGTGAAAATGCGCGGCGGCATTATTCAATCTGGCGATTCGAGCATTGCTGCAGGAGCCGTTCCAATAAAACTAAAAGGCACGATGCCTATTTTCGGATTCCATGCTTCGAACGCGCCCGGAAATGCTGCTCAAACGCACTTTATTAGCCTCGATACAATACTGAATGACGCTTATATTGATGTGAATCATACAATGCAGATACAAGGGAATCTTGCCTTAGGCGGCGATTTAATTAACTATGGAACATTATCTGCTTCGAGCGCAGGCACTTTGGAACTTTTCGGCTCGGGTAATACTCAAACTCTGTTCAATTCGACTGGCGCAGCATTGGAGTTTTACAATTTGAAGATTGCCAAGCCCGACAGCGGTTTGGTTCAACTCGGATTGGATGCTTCGGACAATTCTAATATTGTGGTACGCAATAATCTTGAATTTGCATTAGGAAATAAATCTTTAATCGATTCCAGAACATTTAATAAATATGTTGAAGTCAGTCCCTCCGGCGGAAGCGCCGCAGAAATTGTTATAAATGGTCCCGGACATATTAACGGCAGGCTTTATCGATGGATAGAAACAGGGCAGGTTACAAAGCTATTTCCGATTGGTAACGATACTTTGGAATACGGCTACCGTCCAGTAATTTTCCAAACTACTGGTACCGGCGGCACCGCCGGACTTGTCGGGGCAATCTCGTATAACGTTCAGCATCCTGATATAACCAATTTGTATCCTTTGGGCAGAATCGACAATAATATTCAAAGATATTGGAATATCAACCATAAAGGCGGATTCGTCTTGGATTCCTTGACACGTTCGTTTGCTTTAACCTTAGAGTACACTTTGCCGAGAGACACAATCGGATTAAATATAACGCTACCATTCTTAGAGCAATTCCGCCGAACGCCGGGTTGGGATACCATACCAGCCGCATGGTATATAACCAATACAACAACAAGAACTGATTCTACGGTAAAATCAGTTGGAAACAAACATTTCGGCGATTTTCTGCTTGCCGAACCCGAAGGACAAAGTTTTTATAGTTATCGCGACGGATATTGGAACGACGTTAATACATGGTCTTTAACAGATTATTTAATTGAAAATACTCCTCCGGCAAACCGTTATCCGGGTTTTAACAATGGATTGCTCGTAACGACAGATAAAGTCTATATCGGCAATGGAAAAAAAGTGTATATCCCATCGGGTTTGAATCCTCAAATTGAAGTAAGGGCGGTAATTGTTGAAAATCCAGCAAATTTGCCGCCGGGTGAATTATATATTCTCGATACGACAAATACCGGCGTTTCGAACGTGATTTACGGCAATACATTCGAGCTGCAAGATAGCTGCACGCTCGGTATGCAGCGAGCCGACGGTCTTGTGCCTGTTGGAATGCCCGGCGGTGGTATTCAAACGGAAATACGTTCGTTCGGTGTCAGCCGATATATCTTTAATGCTAACAACCCTAATTATGGTCAAACGACTGGCAGGGCTTTGCCTGACAGCATCTCGGCATTAATTGCCGATAATCCGATACAAATTGTAGCAATTTCAAATTTTCCCGGCGCACAAACACTTAAAATACGTGATTCTTTGGTAAGCAATTCCGGAGTTTTAAGTGTCGGTAATCGAAATATTAACTTATATAGAAATATTTCTGCTTGGGGAGCCGCGACGTTTAATCCCGGCAATGCCAGCAACATCACCTTTGCCGGCAGCGGAACGAAAAATGTGAATATCGGCAACAGCTCGGGGATTCCATTCCATAATCTGATTCTGAATATGAACAGCGGTGGTAATGTGATGGTTAATCGCTTAAATGCGTCTGCCAACGCTAATCTTTATGTTAATAATCAATTGAATTTTACTGCAAACGACAACCTTATCACCTTAGGTGATAGCGCAAGTATTTATATTCTAAATGCAGACAATATAAATGGCATAGTTGGTTATGGCGCTGGTAAATATATCAAGACAAGCCAGACAAGCGGATATTTGGTAAGGAATATGAATGCAACCGGATTACCCAAGACATATACTTTCCCGGTTGGCTCATTCTATGAAGCGACCGAAAGCTATGCTCCAGCCGATTTCTTGGCTCAAAGCGGCGCTGTCGGCGGGTATATGGGAGTCAGGACTTCGCCGGGTTCGCATCCGACTAATTTGGGAGCGCATTTCAAGATTTCATCCACACCGGAAATATCCTATTTGCAACGTTATTGGGTTGTCGATACAATGACGTCAAAATTAAACGGAAAACTTACATTTAATTTCAATTTAACAGACACTATTGGAACGGAGTTCGTTAAAGCCGGCCGCTGGCGTCCAATCAAAGAAACTAACGGCGGCAGATGGAAAACTTTTACCGTAGCAGATGGTTTTTCGTTCAATTTTGGTGGCAGCCCGAATTTTCAAACTTATGACGATGCGCTATATTCAGACCTGCACGGAGATTGGACTGCCGGCAGCGAACAGGCTTTCAGGCGAATATTCTACAGCTTGCGCGATGGGTTATGGAATGACCCGAATTCATGGACTTACAAAAAAGACCACCTTGGACCCCAAATTTTCGGTTCGGGATTGTGGCCCAACGAACCGGAAGATTCCGTCGTTATCGGCGGCGGCGCTAATGGCGTTGGTAACCATATTATTACACTTAATGTCGATGCGCCGTTCGGGGCTGGCGACGGCGCCGGAGTCGCTCTCGGCACAGAAGCGGCTAATACCGGCACTCTTGATTGCGGCGCTAACACATTGAACGGACTCTATTTCTCTTTTGGTGAACTATCGACACTCAGAATCGGCTCTACGCAAGGCATTTCAGCGCTCGGAGGCACAACGGGCAACATTTTAACAAGCGTTTCAAGAGAATTTAATACAAACGGTATTTACGAATAC
The DNA here is from genome assembly GCA_964386275.1 of uncultured Hyphomicrobiales bacterium. Classification (GTDB taxonomy): domain Bacteria; phylum Bacteroidota; class Ignavibacteria; order Kapaibacteriales; family UBA2268; genus CAYLSY01. The sequence goes on along the minus strand of CAYLSY010000001.1, from coordinate 14,070 downwards.
AATGGAACAGCTAACCAAGTCATTGGAAACGGCTTGCCGTCTACAGTAAACTCTTTGATTATCAATAATTCCGGCGCGCCGGGAAATAATACCGTTATTATTGATAAAAATATTAACATCAGCTCGAATTTAAGTATCCTAAGCGGAACGTTGGACGCTGTGTCATACACTTTAAAAAATATTACCGGCGCCGGGACCATGACAAATGCTAATGGGGCAACCATGAGGATAGGCGGGACAAATAACTCTTTGTTTGATGTCATTACTAATTATAGCGTATATGACATAGGGATTTCCAGTATTTTCGAGTTCTATGGCGACAATCAGGATGTTTCTATCGTACCTGATTTGTTTTATAACTACTTAACCGATACCGGAAACGGCTACGGTTTATTATATACAACAAATTTTGGCACAAAAAATGTTACACGCAAAGTGCTTGTCAGAAGCAATTTTGTAAATTCGCTCGGCGCAACAGTTTTTATTGACGGAATAGATGCCCTTATGGTTCGGGGAAATGTCATAAATTCAGCATTAATAAATAATAACGGAGTTATTGAACTGGGTGAATAATTAAAATAGAATTTAAGTTTTATTGTATTTCATCAAAAATAAATCAAGCGCTAAAATTAAAATAAATTCATTCAGTAATTATACGTATTGCTGAGTAGTAATATTTTGAATAGTTTTGCTTTTAAGATAGTAGGTCTTTAAATGAAGGTTTTAAAATAAGTGATGAAGCAAATTCCGACAATAAAATCCGTAGAAGCTCTGCCTGACTACACTTTGCATGTCGAATTCGATAACGGCGAGCGCAAGGCATACAATTGTGGACATTTAATAGAAAGCGAATTGTTTTCGCAGCTGAAAGACCCAGCTCAGTTCAATATGGCGCATCCTAATAAGCACAGTGTTGTTTGGAATGAGGATTTAGACCTGAGCGAAAGCGAAATTTGGTTCAATGGAGTTACTATTGAAAATAAATAAAAATGTAAAATAAAGTCAAAAAATCATATTATATGTTTTATTATTTCAAGGATTAATTAAATGAAAAGAAACAATTTACTTCACTTATGCCTTGTGGCGCTCTTGTTTATAGGGTTAACCGCAGGCGAAGCGCTGGCGCAGAACTTCCATAACAACAACAATGGAACTGACTCGCTCGGCGTTTATAACGCATCTTGCGGCGCTGTGATTCGCATCCGCAGCACTGCCGCCAGCGACAAATTTACTGGTTCTGCCCCATTGGGTACAGCCGGTAACTCTATTAAAGGCACTGTTGAATATGCAGCTACAAGCGGCACTTCGCAGCCGGTTCAAGCCGCTTATTATGAACACCTTGTACTTACTGGCACAGTTGCAAAAGCAGTTCCCGACGGAGTACATATAACTGGGACTCAGTGCGCAACCTTCTTGACAGGATATGATAACTTGAACAATTGGCCGTTTTATACTTCCGGTGGAGACGTTACTTATGCAGGAACAATTTATTATGATGGTACCGATCCGCAAAACATCTTCCCGACAAGCACAGCAACCGGTGGAACACATTACAACATCTTAGACCTCTCCGGTGGCGTCAAAACCATCCGCGACGCAGAAACAGTTACCGTTGTCAGTAATGTTACAGCAAGTGCAAATGTTACTGTTACTGGTGATTTGCAACTCGGCGCAGCAACTTCTACATTTACCGGGACTGTAACATTGGATAATGCAAATGCCGGTATCCATGCCGGAGCTGGCACAACGGACTTTAATGGCGATGTTACTGTAACACTTGGTGATATAGACATTCCCGACGGTTCGGGCGATGTTACGGTCGGCGCCGGAGCCACTCTTGCTTTAGCTGATGCAGCCGGCGGTTCTACATTGCATTTGGGTGATGGAACAGGAACTCCCGCTGAATTAATCATCACCGGCGCATTTACAAATGCTTTTGCCGCCGCTACCAACATGACTTTTGATTGTACTTCAATTTTAACTTATAACGGCACTGCTTCTCAAAACATCGTTGCTACCGTTACTACAAATCCATTCGGTAGCTTGAATCTTATTGGCAGCGACGCTGTCGCATTGGGTGATATTTGGATTTGCCAAGACTTTAATTTTGCTACCTCAGGAGCTGTAGCTAATACATTGGCGATGGGCACAAATACACTGCACATGTTGAACGCAGCCGGCGCTGTTACTTATGGCGACGTCGAAGAAGTTGTCGGCGCTTTCGAGCGCAACATTTTATATGCAAGTCAACCCGCCGAGGGCTATCGGTTTAACAACATGCACACAAAAGCGACTTTTACTGATGGCGTTAACGTTCCTACTTCAATGACATTCAATGTTCAACCGGGCCTTCCTCCTACTGGCTTTGATTCGACAACCGACGTCAAAAGAAAAGTTGTCCTTTCTTATGTTAGCAACGCAGGCGGCGATTTTTCGGATAATCTTACTTTAACGGTTGGTTATCGCGATGATGAAGATAATGGGTGGCCTGCTGATGCTCTACATACTTGGCAAAGAGTTCGTATGTATGAAGACCAAGCAGGTACTCTTGAGAAAATGGGTACAGGTAATCCTTATACTAATGGCGGGCCTGCTGCCGCCGACACTTTAGCTTATGCAGAATTGTCAGGTATAAGCGAAATTACGGGGAATGTTCCTAATGGAAATGGTAATTTTGCCAGCGGCCACGAGATTTTGCTCCGCACCGGTCCCATCGAATTTATATCAAAGACCGCCGGTCGTTGGACAAACCCGAATACTTGGGATGAAGGCTCCGTTCCGACCGAAGACGATAATGCATTCGTTCGCCACGTTGTTTATGCCGGTATCACTGCAGCTCCGTCTGGCGCATTTGAAACACCAGTATCAGGCAATACTACTCCTGAAGCAACACACTATACACCTGTAAGCGGAGAAATTTATATTGCTAATATGATTACCATTCAGAACGACCCGAATCCTGCAGACCAAACCGATGGATATCATCATCCTGCTCTTATCATCGGCAACGAAGACAACGGTAACAATGTGCTTATGACAAAGCAAGAAACAGGCTTTACTTTGATTAACGATAACCATGCTGCTTCTGTTGCTGCAATTGGCGCAACTCCATTACCCAAATCAACAGCTCAAGCTGATTTGAACGGTTTGTGGATTACAAGCATCATAACCGGTTCAAACCTTGTTCAGTTTGGCACACAAAACTATCAAAACGCAGGTACATTCAACAACGAAGGTATCTTGATACTTGGACAATAATAGCTGAAGCTCTTTGTTAAATGATATTTATTACTCGTCCGGCGGTTGCAAAACAGCTCCGCCGGATTCGAGTTAATTTATTTAATTTTAAAAGGTTTGACAGCCTGAAATGAGTAGTGTTTTGATTCAATCTTTTTAAAAGTAAATATTTTGAAACTTGAGTTTAATATCAACTTGACAATATCCCATTAAGTTAGTCATTCAGATATAATGAAGATTACAACCCTACATATAGATTTTTCTTTAAATTCACCCATTTTTCGGATATTACTTTATTTCCTTTCTTTCACAATTGCTTATGGAACCTTAGCGGCTCAAAATGTGCTTGATAATAGCGGTCAAATTTTTAATGGAAAGACCGGAGTAATTAGAGTCAAGCGTGGTGAAGTAAAGGGAATGCCAGATTCAATCGGCGGCAGGGTTGAATTCCTTGCTCCGACTTTGTCCGGTCAACAATCCGTTCCGAACATTATTTATAATCAACTTGTAATTGGTAATAAAGCCACAAAAATCATCCGGGACGAAAAGGATATCAATAACAAAGTTCGAAATTTGGTTGTTCTCGATTCGTTGATAATCGAAGATTCGACGGTATTAACTACCGGCTGGATAGGAATAAACTCCCCTGATGTCCATGCCAAGGGCGCAGTAGTCAACACTGCCAAATACAAGGGACCGAAAGATGTCCGCATGAACAATGATACTGCTGCTCAAGACCTGCACGGCAATGGGCGATTTTCTCGTTTGAACATTGATAATCCTTTCGGTGTCAATGTCCATGGCGGCGGCTTTGCCATCGAAGAGAAGCTGACGCTTTCGCGTGGGCAGCTTCGCAATGCCGCAGCGCCGGAAAAAATCGTTTTGGAGGATTCTGTTTTGATTGAGCGACATTCGGGCGCTTCGATTCAGGTGGCGCCGCAGTTCGGGGCGAATGTTTCGGTGCATTATGCCGGCAACGGCGAGATGATACAGGGTCCCGAAATACCGCTCGATACGAGTGTGCTACACGATTTAAGGGTAGAAAATGTCGGCGGCTTGGTTCTCGATACGAATGTGTTCGTCAATAACGAATTGTTCCTGTCTTCTTATATCAAGACTGAACCTACTGATGAAAGGCGCTATATTTTGACGCTGAACAGCGAAAAAGAGCCGGTTTTTGCAACAAGCAATGCCGAAATCGACGGTTCTGTCCGTCGAAATGTATTAAAAGTCGGCGAAAAAATGCTATTTAATAACATTTATACATATGCCTATTTCCCTGATGAAACAGCGAAAAACGGCACCCGCTCGCTAATTTTCCGAACAAAACCATATAAATACTCGCCGTTACCCGATGGCAGCATAAACAAAGTGATGCGCCACTTTGCGCTCGAAGCCCGCGACGCTGACGACCGTTTGATTCAAAGCGGCGTTACAATTACATTCGGTTATGGCTGGCGGTATACTCCTTCCACACCGACGACGGATGAAGTTAAAGGGCTGGATTTATCGAGTTTAAAACTAATGCGCTACCTTGACAATAAATGGAACGAGTTTACAAATTCAAGCGTTCCGCAGTTCGATGTTTCGACTGACTGGGCGTTTGCTAACGTCGAGGGAATTACTCCATATGGCGATTTTGCAATTGGATTCCCTTCTGCTGGATTGCTTTTGTTGTCTGCTCGAGCTTATTTGGAAGGTCCGTACCGCAACGGCTCAATGGCAGCCGATTTAAAGGAAAAGAACCTGATTCCGTTAACCCCACCTGATATATATCCTTATAACATGGACCCACAGCGAACAAGCTATACAGTGCTTTCGATACCAGATTCCGTTGTAGATTGGATTCTGGTTGAGTTCCGCACGCAAATGCTTGGCGGCGAATCCCGCTATCGCATTGGCTTTCTCAGCAAAAACGGCGCTATCGTTGATTTGGACGGCGTTTCTCCTTTGAGGTTGAAAAACTCGACATTGGGCAATATTGATTCAGGTGATTATTATATAGCTGTCCATCACCGTTCCCATTTGGCTGTTATCACTGGCGACCCGATTCATATGTATCCAAGCGCCTATCCGACTTCAGTCGATTTTACCAATCCGGCAATACTGTTCGGACAAGCGACAGCAGTAAAGCCATTACATAAATTCCAAGACAACAGCCTTCTTTACGGAATGATTGCCGGAGATATAAACGGCGACGGAATCATTAACAATGATGATTATATCGGCGTCTGGGATGTGATTAGCGACCCAAACAACACTGCAGCAGATAATTTTGACTATTTAAATGCCGATTTGACTTTATCCGGAAATATTAATACTCGCGATTGGAATTATACTTGGAATAACCGTGGTCGCTCAACTAATGTTCCCAAAAAGAAATAATTACGCCCTATTATGAAGTATTCCTCGTTAGTAATATTGTTTTTTTTTGCTTCTTTCCTGAATCTGACTGCTCAGGGAGATGCTCGTGAACTGCTTGCCACCGTTACCATTAAAAATCAAAATTATATAAATATTGACAGCATTCAATTCGATTTGCATATTCAACGCAATAGCGAAGCATGGGACAGGTTTGCCAACGCCACTTTCGAAATTGTTTTTGCCGACACAACTCAAATCATTACAAAAGATAAATACTCTTTATCATACGAAAGCAATACATCGGAATTGCAGCCCGGTACCATCACCGGAAATGCGCCAGACCCCTTGAGTTACCATATTATACCTCAAGTTCGTCCTGGACGCTTAATGATTGTCTTTTCCGGTCCCGAACTATATGAAAATTGTAAAACTATTCCGACCGATTCATCATTGAAATTGGGAACTTTCATTTTGGCATCAAAAGACCAATCGCGAGTCGATATTAATCTGGCATTCCGCGAACCTTGGTTCTTCTTTCAGGCTTGTGCCGCAAAGTTAAGCAAAGACAGCTTGATTCGAGACCAAATTGTTTATGCCTTTACCAACGAAAATCTCGAAATGGACGACTCCAGCTTGACTTATGTCAAATACACTGTCGAACCACCCAAAGAACCATTGAACCAAGTGGTTGATTTCACAGCTTATTATGTAGGCGATAAAAGAGTCGCTATAGAATGGCGAAGTATTCAGGAAGCATACAATGCAGGCTATTATCTTGTTCGAGGAAAAAAGGCTTTCAGCGATATTTCCGGCGCTCGAGTCAAGTTCAAGGATACTATTGCAAACTATAAGCAGAATTCAGAATTAATCGGTTTGGGAACCCGTAACCCCGGTAGAAACTATGCTTATTATTACGATAGAGTATCAAGTCGAGGAGATGAATACTGCTACGAATTATGCTATTTTAGTTACCTGAAAAACAAGATTATCCCCATTGATACAGCTTGCTTAACTATTCCTACGACCATTATTATCGAGGCTGTTGCAGACCAGAACCCGTTTTCTTCGGAAACAACGATTAAATATAAAGTCGAAGAAGATGTTACTATGAACTGCAATGTCTATGACTTGAATGGAAAACTGGTTGATAAGCTATTGGAAAATGTATTTATTCCTCGAAACAAGGATAACGTGCCATGGGAGGTTACTTTTCATGCATCAGAATTTGCGCAGCAGGGTTTGTACGAAATAATCTTCATTGCCAAGCCTATAAGCGTGGATTATATCGAAGAATCTCGAGCTGTCGTAAAAGTCCAACTTGTTCGCTAATTTCATTGTATCAGCATTCCAGCTATTCGCTGCAGCTCTTTATTTGCATACATAATATTATATTTGGCGTTGACCAGTCTAATTTGCGAATCAATTGCGCTTAACTGTGCCTGTCTCATCTCTACAAGCGATATAGCGCCCAATCGATACTGCTCATCTGCAATTTTTAAATTTTCAAACGCCAACTCATTATTGGCTGATTCAATGTTGTATGTTTCCAAACTAAATTCGTAGTTGTTATATGCTTGACGCAGCTCGGATTCGACGGCTTGCCGGGTATCTTCGATTTCGAGGCTGCTGAGCTTTTCCCGGATAATGCTGTTCTCATATGCAGTTTGGTTGGTGAACCCATTGAAGATGTTATATGACAGGTTAATACCGTATGTCAACCCGAGGTTCTCGTTTTTTATTGCGAAACCCGATTGTGTTGACGAATTCTGGTAATTCAGGTTGGCAAAAAGAGATATATCGGGATAAAACGACGACGAAGCAATCTTTGTATTCAAATCGGAAATCTTTTGAGTGTTTTTTGCTAAAATAATAGAGCTGTTGTTCTGAAGCGCCGTTTCGAGCAATTCTTCAATTGCCGGCGCCAAAGAAATTAGCAAAGTATCGGATATTATCATATCAGGCGAACCGGTTTTCAGTCCCAGAACCTGCTTCAAAGCAATTTGCAGGTTTTTCATCTTACGCTCTTCTTCGCGTAAAGTCGATATGTCCGTGTTTAGATAAACGGTCGATTGCAGAGCCGTTTGCTTGGAAATTGCACCGAGCGACAATCTATGCTTAGCAAGTCTGTCCTGTTCTGTGGAGATTTCAACAGAGTATTTGCATAGGGCTATGATTGCCGCTTGCTTGGCTATGCTGTAATACAAGTCGAAAACTTGCGAGATAACTGATTCAGCTTTGATTTTAAGCTCAATTGCAGCAGTATTTTTACTTTCATTTAGTTTGTCGAGCTGGTTGAACATCCCCATGCCGTCGAATAAAGTCCAATTCAAGCTCAGTCCTGCGCTGAAAGAATTGGATGTGGCGCCGGTTTTGTCGTTAACGTTGCCGTTTAAGTATTCTTGGTGAGTGTTCGAAACGCCGAAGCTCTGTTGAGCAGTGCCGTCCAGTTTGGGTAAGAATCCTGCGTTGCCAAGAGAAGCGTTGTTGGCGCTAATATCCAGTGATTTTGTTGCAATCGAAATCGATAGATTGTTTTTCAAAGCAATTTCAACTGCTTGAGAGTAGGACAGTTTTTCAGGTGTTTGGGAAATAGCGCATTTTATCGAAAAAAACAGCAAAATTGCCGCAAAAAAAATTAATTGAATCGATATATTAAATCTGTTAAATATTCTCATATTCTGTTTTAGCCTTTTTTGATGAGAGATAGGAATACATTGCCGGAATAACGAACAAAGTAAGCAATGTCGAAAAGACCAATCCTCCGATAACCGCGATTCCCATCGAAACGCGGCTGCCCGAGCCGGCTCCCAAAGCCAAAGCAATCGGTAAAGTGCCGAGTATTGTCGATAAACTCGTCATTAAAATTGGACGGAAACGAGCCGTAGCTGCGCCGATGACTGCTTCCATACGGTCAAGTCCTGTTTGTTTCCTCTGATTGGCAAATTCGACAATCAAGATTCCGTTTTTCGTTACAAGTCCGATTAACATAATCATTCCGATTTGGCTGAAAATGTTCATTGTTTGGCTGAAATACCAGAGCGATAGCAACGCTCCGGCTATTGCCAACGGTACTGTGAACATGATTATAAGCGGGTCGCGAAAACTCTCGAATTGCGCTGCCAATGTCAAATATATTAGAATAATAGCCAACAAAAAAGAGAAATACAAACTCGAAGAGCTTTCTTGAAAATCTTGCGAAGGACCTGTAAGTGCAGTGCTGATGTTGTCATCCAATGTTTTAGTTGCGATTCTGTCCATTGCAGCTATTCCGTCGCCGATTGTCTTGCCCGGAGCCAAACTTGCCGATACAGTCGCTGATATATACCTGTTGAAATGATATAGTTGCGGCGGAGTAACAACTTCGCTCATCGTTACTAGGTTAGCCAGTTGCACAAGGCTGCCGTCTTTTGCTCTGACGTTGATTGTGTTTAAATCCGCTGGCTTGTCGCGGTCGCGTTTCAAAAGCGTGCCAGTAACTTGGTATTGCTTGCCTTCCATTGTGAAATAACCGTAACGCTGTTCGCTGAGCGCAAGCTGGAGTGTTTGAGCAATGTCGTCGGTTGATACTCCGATTTGGCGCGCTTTTTCACGATTAATTACGACATCGATTTCGGGTTTATTGAAGCGTAAATTGACATCGACCATTTGAAAAGTCTTGTCGTTCCTTGCCGAATCAAGAAATTGAGGTATAGCTTGTCGTAATTTTTCGAGAGTCGAGGCATTTAATACATATTGCACCGGCAAACCGCCGCGATTGGTGCCAATTGTTTGCTCTTGGATTACAAAAGTGCGGATATCGTTGAATTTTGCAGCATTTCGTGATAAAACCTTGGATATGTCTTGCTGTGTTCGTTTTCGTTCCTGAGGGTTACAGAGAATTATTCTACTCATTGCCGAGTTTACAGCGCTTGAAGCGCCGAAAACCGGCGAAGTCATCGATAATATTGATTTGGCTTCCGTTATTGAATCAATATTCATCCTTGTTAGCTGCCTAACGTTTCTATCCATGAAAGTAAACGATGCGCCCTCCGGTCCAGTCATTGATAGACGGAGCATGCTACGGTCTTCGAGCGGCGCAAGCTCGCTCGGCAAAGTAGCTCCTAAATAAACAAGTATCGCCGATGACGCCGCTATTATGATGAAGGATAGCCATCTGTGGCTCATAAATCCTTCGAGCGCGCTTTTGTATTTCGATGTCATCCAATTAAAAAACGGCTCGGACACGTGATAGAATTTTCCATGTCCTTTAATTTTACTTAAGAACTTGGCGCTCATCATTGGAGTCAACGTCAATGCAACAAAAGCCGAAATCATTACCGAGCCTGCGATTACGATTCCAAATTCACGAAACAGCTTACCGGTGAAACCTTGAATAAAAATAACCGGCAGAAAAACCGATGCAAGCGAAATTGTTGTGGAAATGATAGCAAAAAATATCTCTTTAGAGCCTGCTATTGCCGCTTGGAGCGCGGGCATTCCGGTTTCGACCTTGGCGTAAATGTTTTCAAGCACAACAATGGCATCATCGACCACTATTCCGATTGCAAGCACAACACCCAGCAATGTCAGGACGTTGATTGAGAAATTTGCCAAATACATAATGAAAAAAGCTCCGATTAGCGAAATCGGGATGGCAATTATGGGAATTAGCGTTGTGCGCCATTCTCTTAAAAATAGGAATATTATCAGTATAACAAGAGCAAAAGCCAATAGAATTGTTTCCTTGACCTCATCAATAGAATTTCTGATGAATTGAGTGGTATCGAAGCCGAGTTCAAGATTAATATCCTCGGGAATATCTTTCTTGATTTCTTCGAAACGCTTGTAATATCCGTCCGAAATTTCGATATGATTTGAGCCGGGCAGCGGTACAATGGCGCATCCGACCATTGGGATGTCGTTTCGACGGAACAAATAGCGGTCGTTCTCCGGATACAGCTCGGCAAATCCGATGTCTTTCATTCTAACGGTTGATATATCGTCTTGTCTTATAATTAGATTGTTGAATTCCTCCGGCGTAGTCAATCTGCCGAGTGTGCGAATTGATAACTCGGTATAATGCCCTTCGATTTTGCCTGAGGGCAGCTCTACATTTTCCTTCGCAAGGGCATTTCGGACATCGATTGGTGTAACGTTCATCGCAGACATTTTCGCAGGGTCGAACCACAGGCGCATTGAATACTTCTTTTCGCCCCAAATCATAACCTGACTGACTCCGGGCAATGTCTGCAAGCGCTCTTTGATTACATTCGTCGCAATATCGGTAATTTCCAACAAACTGCGTGATTTACTGCCGACGTAGAGCATAATGATGGGGCTTGCGTCGGCGTCGGCTTTTGTCACAATCGGCGGGTCGCAATCGTTTGGCAATTTCGATACGGCTTGAGATACTTTATCACGGACATCGTTCGAAGCGGCTTCCATATCCGAGCTGACATCGAATTCAACGGTAATGGTGCTGCGTCCGTCGCGGCTGACCGAAGTTAGAGTTCTTATGCCTTCAATACCGTTGATTAATTCTTCGAGCGGTTCGGTGATTTGCGATTCGATTATGTCCGAATTTGCGCCTGTGTAGTTTGTTGTAACTGTGATTATTGGCGGGTCGACGCTCGGATATTCTCGTACGCCGAGAAATGTGTATCCGATTATGCCGAACAGGACAATAGTAACAGACATGACGATTGCCAAAACCGGTCTTTGTATGCTTAAAGAAGATAAACTCATCCTAATTTTCCGATTTTTCAGTGATTTCAACAGTTACCGGCAGACCTTGTTTAAGCTGAATAATTCCGCTTGTAATTAAGGTATCGCCAGTTGTAAGCCCAGAGCGAATTTGGACTTGATTTTCAGTTCGTTCACCTGTTTCAACTTGCTTTTCTACTGCTTTACCGTTTTGATATATATATACTTTACTGGAAAATATATCAGCAGTCAATGCTTCCGATGGAATTAAGTAAGAATCTTTTTCAAAATTGACTTCCAATTCGCATTCGACGAAAACGCCGGAAATATACTCTCTACCTTTATTTGGGTATAACGCTCTAACTTTAAGAGTCCTTGTCGAAAGGTCGATATCCGGTTCGATGGCGATTATTTCGGCTTTATCGACTTTATCGCTGTTCGGAAGCCTAAACGATACTACTTGTCCGGGTTTAATATAAGCAAAGTATTTTTGGGGGACGTTGAAGTCGAGTTTGATTGGCGAGAGGCTGTAAATATTCGCTATCAGTTGATTGGGGGAAACATAGCTGCCGAGGCTGATTGAACGAAAACCGATTGTGCCGGCGAACGGCGCTCGGATTTCAGTCTTTTCGATTTGCGCCTTGAGTAGTTCGATGTCCGCATCGGCAGATTCAAGCTCATTCAGCGCTTTGTCATAATTTTCCTGGCTTGTGCCGTTGCTTTCGAGCAATTGACGTTGACGTTTTTCTTGTTCAACAGCAAGTGATCGGCGGGTTTGGGCTTTTTTCAATTGCGCTTGCAACTCAGAATCATTGATTTTTACGAGAAGCGCTCCAGCAGCTATATTCGAGCCTTCCTTGAAATTTATTGAGGTTACTTTTCCTGAAATTTCGCTTCTGATTTCTACTGTTTCGTTGGCAACCAAACTGCCGATGACTTTAAGTTTGTTATCAAACTGTTCGGGTTTGACAACTACAGCTCGAACCTTAAGAGGGGTAGTTGAACCGCTCCTTGGCTGCTTATCGGCGGTTTCATCGGAAGTAAGAATTTTATAAGCTAACGCACCTATCAATGCTATGATTATTGCCGACCAAATAAGTATTGATTTAATTTTCATTGCCAAAAATTAATATAGACGATGAAATTTGCGATTATTGCTGATTTTACATAAATGAAACGCTATTAATTGTAACCATTGCGCTTTCATTTTGCCTGATAATTCGTGCCGATTTGTATTTATTTAGTGTTTCCGTGGCTTTCAGTATTTTGCCCTTACATTCGAGTAAAGCAAAACCCTTTTTCAATGGTGAAAGCGGGTTCAGAATTGCGCAAGCCGTCGAAGCGGTCTCAATCTGGCTTGATATTTGTTTTAAATTGGCTGCTATGCTGCGCTCGAGCGAGATTTCCAAATCGTCAATGTTTTGCGAAAAAATCATGATTTTATCCATTAGTCGACGGAAACCGTAAGATGTAGCCAACGAATCAATCTCAGATTTAGTCGTTGATATTAAATCAGTTAACTCGCGTGTAATGTAGTCGGCGGAATTCGTAATATTGAGCGCTAATTCCTGCGCCGTAATCGGAGTAACAAGTTCTGCGGCGGCTGTTGGGGTTGCTGCCCTTACGTCGGCAGTAAAGTCAGAGATGGTGAAATCGGTTTCGTGCCCTACTGCAGAAACAATAGGCGTCTCAGAGGCGAAAATGGCTCTGGCGACTGCTTCTTCGTTAAAACACCACAAATCTTCGATTGAGCCGCCTCCACGTCCGATTATTATTACATCGCATGGGCTTTCATTCAAATCGGCGATTGCCTGCACAATGTCTGCTGCTGCTGCATCGCCCTGCACAGTCGTCGGACGGAAAAGAACGGTTGCCAGCGGCATTCTTCGGGCAATCGTAGTAATCATATCGTGATATGCTGCGCCAGTTGCAGATGTAGCAATACCTATTCTCAAGGGTAGTTGAGGGATTTTGCGCTTTTTGGCTGAATCAAACAAACCTTCGCTCATAAGCTTTTGCTTGAGTTCCTCGAACTTGGCGAAAAGGTCGCCCATACCGTATTTACGCATTGTAAGGCATTCGATTTGGTATTGCCCGCGGGGTGGATATACTGTAAGATTGCCCTCGACGACAACTTCCATACCGTCTGTTGGGTTGAAGGCAATAGGGCGGGTCCGCCAAACAGTGCATGAAATCTGCGCTCCAGAGTCTTTTAATGTGAAATAACGATGACCGGAAGTGTGCAGTTTATAGTTCGATACTTCGCCTCGAACAATGACGAAACCTATTTCCTGCTCAAGTATTCTTGATATTTGGTTGCTAAGTTCTGTTACGCTTAATGCTTGTTTATCCGAATCTTGCATAAAAATTCATTTTTTTTGGAAAAAATTTATTAAAGTTAAAAAATTCTTTTTAATAATTCAAAAAAAGTTCTTAAATTTGAATTCTCAATTTTTGAGAAACATATTCCTGAGTAGCTCAGCTGGTTAGAGCACCTGACTGTTAATCAGGGGGTCCACAGTTCAAGTCTGTGCTCAGGAGCAAGAAATAAAATAAGGCATTTACTGCGATTTGTAAATGCCTTTTTATTTTTAATTTTTAATCGCTACAGTTTGGCTACAGTTTTTATTATTGCAATAACTGTAAATAAATTAATGTAGTGGTCAAACTAGAGTGACCAAGTAAATTCATAATTTCATAGACCGGAGTTCCATTTTTAGATAATAACGAAGTGAACTGTCCCTGAAACGAGCACACATAGTTAAGGCATGGAATTTGATTAACTAA